>SKSV01000178.1 GCA_007122815.1 Trueperaceae bacterium
GGCTGGCCGACGGTCACAGCTTCCTCCGAACCGCGAGCGACATGGAAGGCAGAGACCTCCCGCTCGACGCTGGCCTCCGCCTTCACAACGTAGAACCCGTCGTCATCGACGTGTACCCAGACAGTCCCGCCGCCCGCCAAGGCCTACGGATGGGCGACCGAATCACCCGCGTCGAAGACCAGCCCGTCACAGCAGACAACTGGCAGCGCCTCAGAAGAGCAGCGCTCAGCGCTGGAAGCATGCTGGACATCGAGACGCTGGGCAGACCTAGGTCCTGCACGTTGGTCGGTGGCATCTCGCTGCCCATGCTTCCACCAGAGGGGAGGTTGGTAGCTCCAGGCGTTGGCCTGATCGACCTGCCAGGGCATGACGGCAATGGCACCCTCAGCGACGGGCAAAGGTACGACGGGATGCTGGCATCGCTCCTTCGTCGATTCGAGCGTGCAGGCGCCGCGCGTTGGATCGTCGATCTGCGCCGCTGCGACGGCGGCAACATGTGGCCGCTCCTTGCCGGCCTCGTCCCCCTTCTTGGCCAGGGCACGTACGGCGCGTTCGTAGACCCGGTGGCGGACACCTGGCTCGACTGGGGCTTCGACGGGACAGCGCTCCGCGTCACAAACCGACGGGACCCGAGCGAGACTTACCAGATGATGGAAGTACCTAGCATGCAACCACTGGACAACCAGGATGCCCCAGTCGCGTTGCTCACGAGTCCGGTCACCTCCAGTTCGGGCGAAGCAGTCCTGATCTCGTTCTTGGGCCGAGCCAAGACCCGCACGTTCGGGCAACCGACCGGTGGTCTCACGACATCGAACAACCTCCACGTACTCCTGGATGGGTCCTGGCTCCTACTGGCAGAGAACCTCGAAGCCGACCGAAACGACGTGGTGCGCGAAGGTCGCATCGAACCGGATTTCGACGTCGAGATCGACTGGAGCCTCTTCGGCCTCGAGAGCGACCCCTGCATTCAAGCCGCTCTGGGATGGCTTGAGCTCAAAGACGATATGTAGGCGCTCATGTAGGCTCCAGAAGCGACAGCGCCGCACGTACACCGGCTCTTCTGCGTGAGCCCCCGGGCCATCAATAAGCCACCACCACTCGTATCTGCCGATGCCGCCGCGCTCAATCACATTCACCTAGGCGCGGTTTGCCCCAGCGGGCGCACTACCTCCAAGGGCCCGGCTCGAGGACTCCGTGCGTGGAGACCTCACCTTCAACACGGAACGCGAGTGCTCCGGTCACGTCGAGGTGTCGAACTCGCAGCGGGCGGAAAGGCAGTGCGTATTCGCGCTCACCTCGCGTGCTCGCCAAGCTGCTCGATCGGCGCGGGCGCATCCTCGGTGGAAAGATAGACGTGGAACACGAACTCGTCAAAGGTCCTTCGGCCCTGCTCGTCGGTCGGCCGGTCCGCGCCGGGGGTTGGGTCCATCAGAGTGAAGCCGTCGACCACGTACCACCGCTCGACGTCGATCGAGGTCGGCAAGAAACCTCCCCTTGGAACGAGACGCACCGGTGTAGCTGTCTCGATGCATCCGCTACTCATGCCGTGTTGAGACACGGTCCCATCGCGCGTCACGCTCGTATGGGTAAACACGAGCAATGGGCACCGCAGGGTTGGGCCAAGCGCTCCCACGCTCAGCGTTACTGACACGGACTGATCTTCGCTCCGCGGTTCAACGTTCGTGCTTCGACTGTCCACCATGGCGTCACCGCGCGTCACAACGACGTGCACCAATCGAACGTCGCTCGGGAGACCGATCTCGATCGCTTGGCCCGTACCCAACAGAGCCAGAAGCACGTCTCCGGAGATCTCGGTCTGCGCCACCGACGCTTGCGCAGCGGCCAGTCCAGAAGCGCACATGGCCAACGCGAGCAACATCACCTGCCACGATCGAGCGGCGAACGGGAAGCGCTTCGCGAAACGCATCATCGACCTCCTCCTACGGTAGATCGCACTTGAATCGACCGCACTGACCCAGCGTGCGTGCTGCGAAGGGTGAACGACCCAGGGCCATTGCACTGATGCCGCGGCCGCCCCAGCGCACGTCGACCTGTTGTCGGTAGAGTTGCCGACCGGCTGCGGCTGCGTTGCGGCTCCTCGTTCGCCCACGGATCAGTCCCCCTCACTCTGTTCCTCAAAGACGAGCAAGTGTCCACGGACCGCCTCCAAGAACTCCTCAAGCTCGTGGGGCGTCACGAGTCCGTGCGAGACAAGGTGATACGCACCGAACACCGACCGTTTCGTCGCTGTGTCGATGTTCGGGAACGGGCGTATCGGAGGTCGATCAGGGAAGTCCGGGTTCGGCGCACCGAGCCCTATGAGGCTGAATCGGAAGTAGTTCGGGCCATGGGTGTCGAGCCGGAGTGGATCAATGCGCAGGATTCGCGCGCTGGCTGTCTCGCCCCCCATGGAGGTTCCACCGCTCCCACCCGGGAGTTCGCGCTCAAGAACCCGTAGATCCTCGTCCCAGGCTGGATCCAAGCTCAGTGTGCGCCCGAGCCAGTCTCGCGCGGCATCGTCCCACGCGGCGGGTACCCCGTCGACGACGTAGTCGATGCGCACACCGCCCCACCCCTCGATGCGGCCGTCGGCGCCGTAGATCGACTCAGGCGCATCGTCGCTGACGCTCTCCGCCACGAGCGAGCGCACACCGTCCGCGTCACGGGCCTCGATCCTCAACCATCCGTCCGGGTAAACCGCGACGACATCCCGGTAGTCGTCTGCAAACCTGACCGCCCCGACCGCGGTCACCCACACCCAGCTCCCATCGGCCTCACCCGGGTACGGGGGCCACCTGATGGCAGGATGCGCCTGCTCCAACGCCTCAGCGGGCAGGGTCTCGACCGCCCGCCGGAACGCCGCGGCCGCATGGGCGGGTTCGACGGCGACCGGACCAAGCGCCTCCAACAGAGCGAGCCGCTGCGGTACGGGGAGCGACGGCGCCTCGTTCAGCATGCCCACCACCTGTTCGGTGGTGAGGGCGTGGGCCGACTCGACCCCGGACAGCACCCGCTGTAGCGGTTCGTCGCTGCTGAGCGCCGACGCCAGGCCGATCAGGAGCGTCACGCTCAACGCCGCGAAGGCCACGGCGAACCCGTTGGACGGCGACGCCATCGGCCCGAGCACGATGCGCCTGATGCGCTCAGGCAGCGGGCTACCGGTGGCGGCGACACCGACGGTCACTCGGGGCTGCTGAAGCATGGCGAGATCGCGGAGCGTGACCGCGTACAGCAGGCGATCACCACCGGTGGCCGTCGCCACGTCGTCGCAGCAGAACTCGCGCTCGCGACGAATCAGCCGCGACACCATCCACACCGACGGATGGTAGAACAGCACCGCCTCGACGACGTTCTGGAACATGTTCACGAGCGGATCGAGCCGCTTCACGTGCGCGAACTCATGCGCGAGCAGCAACTCGAGCTGCCGCGCAGACAACCCCGTCACGGCGCTCGCTGGCAGCAGGACGACCGGCCGCAAGATGCCGACGACCATCGGCACCGCCGCCTTGACCGACACGAAGACCTTGATCGCGCGACGAACGCCGACACGCGCCGCGACGGCCGCCGCCACCTGCGCGATCTCCGTCGACACCGGTGCAACGTGTCGAGTGCGCCACGAATGAGCCAACGCGAGGCCACCGACCAGCCGTACGAGCAAGGTGGCGACGCCCGCCAACCACGCCACGACCAGCATCGGCAACAGCGGCGCGAGCCACACGGCGAGACCCGCACGAGCACTCAGCTGCGCCCCATCCGAACCGGTCGGCACACGCGCGGCCTGCACCCCAGAACCCCGCGCTACTGCCGCGCTCGGGTTCGCACCAGCGACCGCAGCAGGTTCGGAAGCGGTCGCGTCGGACAGCGCTGCGAGCGGCGCTGCGGCGACCGGCGTTGGCGCCAAGCGCACCACCGTCACGATCGGCGCCGCGAACATCACGACCAACGCCGCGCACGCCAGCGCGTAGCGCACGTCGACGCGCCCAGCCGGAACGATCCGCAGGACCACACCGAGCACCGCATGGATGAGCGCGCCTTGCCACACGAAATGCACCAGCGCCAGACCCACGACGGGAACCCACGGTGACTGCAGGAACTCGAGCATCACGAGCCCTCCGCTTCGGCAGCGGCCTCGTCGATCAGCCGCCGAACGTCGTCCAACTCGTCCGCACTCAACGGCCGGGCGTCCAGCGCGCGGCTGACGAGGCCCATCGCCGAACCGCCGAACACCCGATCCGTGAAGCTCCTCACCAGCTGACGCTCGACCGCCTGCTCCTCCGGCACGGCGATGTAGACGTGGCTGAATTCCGACTCGTCGCGACTCACCAGGCCCTTGGCGAACATGATCTGCATCAACTTCAGCACGGTGGTGCGCGCCACCTCACTCGACCCGGAAAGCGCCTTGTGCACGTCACGGACCGTGCAAGGCCCACGAGACCACAACACCCTCAGGATCGCCAGCTCGCGCTCGGTCGGATCAAGATGCGCTGCGTCGTCCATCGCGACCACCCTTCGCATGCTCAACCCAGAATAGACGAAGGCGTTCGTCAAGTCAACGAAGGGCTTCGTCACGCCACTCTCCGCTTCGATCGGGAAGCCGCCGGCCTGAACCAGCGGTTCGCGAAGCGCGTGAAGAAGCGTTGGTCCGACAGGTACGCGCCCGCGATGAAGGTGCTGGGTGATGTCGAACTGGCAGTCCTGCGCGGTGATATCGAGCTCAACCTTTGGCAGCGGTGGCCGCTGGTTCGCCGGTGCCATCGACCGTTCCCATGCCGGCGTCGATGACGACCGACGTCTCGATCTCGACGACGCGCCTCGTGACGCGGGTCCGCCCGGCAGCCTCCTGCACCATGCCGAACACGGCGTGCAGCGCTGACTGCAGGGGCAGTTTGAGGTTGCCTGCCTCGTACTCGGCCATCTGGCAGTTGAAGCTGTGGCGCGACTGGCTCTCGAGGAACACCTAGAACCCGAGCAGCCGCTGACGGTGCGGACGTGCACGTGCTCCGGCCCGATGCGCGCACCGCGGCTCGCGAGCGCGGACGCGACGGCGCGCCGTAGCGCCTCGGCCTCCTCGCTCGCGAGGCCCGAGCGGCGGCCGGTCCCATCGCACGGGTGCTCTTCGAGCGGCGGCCGCGGCACGAAGTCCACGGCGCGGACGCGCCACGTCTACGTCGTGGTCCGGAACACGATCGGGGTCAGCGTCGCATGCGAAGAGATCTCGGCGGAGCCGCTTCTCAGGCGTGCGCGAACCTCACGCTCTCCAACCGTTGCTGCATCCTGACGATCAGGAGCAAGACGAGCACGGGGACGGCGTAGTGGACCACGGGAAGGAGCGTGTACCACAGGCCTAACTGCAGCGGCCATGGCTCGCCTTGGGCGTACAGCACGCCCATCGTGCGAGACAGTATCGTCGCACTGATAAATGTGATGCTCGCCTGCTAAGCGACCACACCCACGGCGGCCAGCAACAACCCAGGTCGAGGGTTAGCGGCCAAGTACTCCACGGCGCGGTCGATCCCGGTTGGCAATGCACCGAGCCGACGCACGACGACGACCGCCAACACAAGGGCGAGCACGTATGCGAGCGGCGAGCCGTAGAGCACGACGACCGCCGCCACGCCCGCCACCGGTGGGATCTGCGCCACGATGGCCGCCAGCAGGTTCAGCATCGCCCTGGCCAGCGGCACCCACAACCACGAGGCGAGAAGACCGATCAACGCCCACTGCGCCCGCAGCTCCCAACCGAAGTTCGGCCGCACCAACGCGAACTCGCGCGTCAACACCTCCGGCGTACCCACACGATGCGCCGCCACCCAAAACGCCTCCTCAGGCTGCAGGTGCTCCAGCAACCTCTCCTCCACCTGCTCCAGATGGTCCTCGAGCTCGTCGACCTCACCAACGGTGAGCCCACCGCGGCTCAGGATCGAGATGCGCCAGTGACGCGCTGCCGCCGCACGATCGAAACTCATGTCGCCCCCCAAGCGTTGCGAAGCGTAGCGCTCACCGCTTCCCAGGTCGCGCGCTCAGCGGCGAGTGCCTCCTGCCCCCGCTTCGTGATGGCGTAATACTTCCGACGCCTCCCCGTCTCCGCCACCCGCCACGTCGACGCGATCAACCCTTCGCGCTCCAAACGGTGCAACACCGGGTACAACATCCCCTCCTGCCACGACAGAGCCCCACCAGAGAGGCGCTCGACCTCCCTCAACAGGGCGTAGCCGTAGTCCTCGCCACGCGCAAGGACCGCCAGCACCAGCGGCCGCGAAGACGCGGCCACCAACTCCTTGGACGGCAACACGTTGGTCATCTCTCGCAAGTATACCTAGAGCCGCTAGGCATGGACAAGGGGCTTCCCGGCAATCGCCAGCGGGCACCTCGACGCTGGCACGAAGCAGGTCGATCAACATGCGAGCTGCCCACTGACGGCGCAGGCAACGCCGGGGGGCACCCGTCCGCGAACCGGAACCGGTGGTCGTCGGTGTTTGACGTCGATGTATTCGGCGAACCAGACACGTCAACGAAATCCCTCGTTGACATCAACTAATTCCTTCGTCTAAACTCCGTGCACCCACGAAGGGAGCCGCCATGGCGCGCAGACCCAGCAGAGGCCCCACCGAGCGCGAGCTCGAGATCCTTCAGGTGCTTTGGACCGACGGCACCAGCAGCGTCAGAGCCGTGCACGAACACCTCTCCGAAACCGAGGGGATCTCGTTCACCTCCGTGCAAACCATGCTACAAGTCATGTTCGACAAAGGCTTGACGAAGCGAGAGCTGCAGGGCCGAACCTACCTCTACCGCGCCGCAACGAGCCAAGAGGAAGCCCAACGCACCCTACTCGCCGACCTGCTCGACCGAGCGTTCGGAGGCTCAGCGAAGGCGCTCGTGTCACGCGCCCTGGACGTCAAGCGCGCCACCAACGAAGAACTCGACGAACTGCAAGCCCTCCTCGACGAAGCGCGGAGAGTCGACGATGCTTGACGCGCTGCTGCAACACCCCCTCACCCTGCGCCTAGGTTGGACGCTGGTGCACAGCCTCTGGCAGGGAGCGCTCCTGGCCGGCCTGCTCGGCCTCGGCCTCGCGCTGCTCACGCCAGACCGCAACCGGCTCCGCCATACCCTCGCGAGCGCCGTCCTGATCCTGTGGTTGGCTGCGCCCCCAGTGACGTTCCTGGCGCTCGCGCAGCAGCAGTCCACCAGCGCCGGCGGGCCGATCACCACAGCGGCCGCTGCAAGCGTGACGCCCTCGCGCCCGAGCGACACGCCTCCCGCTGCCTTGCTCGCGCCCGGCATCGTGGAGCGCGTGACGCTCGACCCGGTCACCTGGTCCACCACCTCGGTACAGCTGCGTCGCGTGCTCCCGTACGCCGCCCTGGCGTGGATCGCCGTCGCGACACTGATGACGCTGCGACTCCTCGGCGGCCTCCTCACCGTGCACGACCTGAGACGAACCGGCGCGCCCCTGCCACACCTCGAGGACCGCATGCGCGCGCTCGCAGCCCGATTGGGCCTCACGCGGCGCGTGCGCCTACGCTCCTCGATCCGCGTCGACGCCCCCACCGCCCTGGGATGGCTCAAACCCGTCATTCTCCTGCCCACCAGCACCCTCGCCGGGCTCACACCGCAGCAACTCGAACTGATCCTCGCTCACGAACTCGCCCACGTCCGCCGCCACGACTACCTCGTCAACGTGCTCCAAGGCGTAGCGGAAGCGCTGCTGTTCTTCCACCCGCTCACCTGGTGGCTCTCCCGCGCCCTACGCGTCGAGCGCGAGCACGCCTGCGACACCCTCGCCTTGCACGCCACGGGCGCTGCGCCACTGGAGCTCGCCGAGGCGCTCACCCGCCTCGAAGGCGCCCGAGCGACACCCGCGCCAGCACTCGCCGCGACCGGCAACCTCGCCGAACGCGTGCGACGCCTGCTGCGCAGCACACGACCAACACCCACCCGATCGCCAGCGCTGATACCACTCCTCGCACTCGTGCCACTGAGCCTGTGGTTGGCGTTCGCCGCCACACCGCCGGCCTCAGCCGAAAGCTTCTTCGAGCGCCAGCCCAACGGGCGCCTCACCGGCATCTACTTCGAACCGCCACCAGGCGGATGGGGGTCGGTGATGCCGCTCCGCGACCTCATCGCTCGATCGCCGTACCCCGTACACGCGGCCACCCACATACCCGAGGGATACCGCTTCGACAACGCGACATGGATCCAAGCGGCGCGGACCGCGACACTCACCTACGACGGCGGACCCGCGGACGGTTCCCTCGACGCACGCCACGTGACCCTCCTGCAGGCATTGACAGGCGAGTACCGGCCGCTACCCATCGGGGAGGACGCCGTCATCGAGCCGGTCGTCATCGGCTCGACCGTCGGCGAGTACGTCGTCGGCAACTGGACGCCGGAACGCACCAGCACACCAGCCGAACAGAACCACCGATGGGAGTCCGGCGCCGGCCAGATGCTCGCCTGGCAACACGACGGCAAGGTGTTCGCGATCGGCACCAATGAACCCGCCATGATGGGCGGCGCAGGCGTCGGACGCGACGACCTCATCCGCGTGGCGCTCGGCCTCGTCGCCACCCACGCTGCCACGACGCCGCCCCAGGACACGGTGCACCTCCCCAGCGACAAGACCCGCATTTGGGCCACCGTCCAGGGCGACGTCACCTTCACACCGGACCGCGACGCCCTCACCACGATCGGAGAAGGCGGCAGCGTCACCCTGGAAGAGAGAAGCCCGGAAGGCTCACGCCGCGTCATCGTCACCACCAACACCGACGGCGAGTTCGAGTTCCAGTACCGCGTCAACGGCCAGTTTGCACCGTTCGAGGAAGCACCACGTGCCTGGTTCGAGGCGACCATGACCGAACTCGTCTTCGCACCCCTGGGCCTCACTCCACCCATCGACCCGAACACATCCAACTACTACTTCCTAAGGCCGCACCCAGATAGGTACCTCTCCACCATCGGCCTTCAACCCAGACGTTACTTCCACGTCGATCTCCAGGATCGCCATGTCGACCGGTCACGGTCACCCGTTGGGACCGTCGCCGTCCTCGAGCAACTGACCCACGCCGCAGCACACGGCCTCATCGACCAGGGCATTTTCGAGATCGCGCTCCACCACCACCTGGCTCATACGCTCACCGCCATCGAGATCGCGTCCTTCCAACACGCCATCAGCAACCTCGACTCCGAGACGGCCAGGCAACGCCTGAACGAGCGCCTACAAGCTCAGATCGACGGCTCCGGACCATGAGCGCCCGCCCAGGAACGTTCCCTAGCCTGTGCTGCTCCCGAGGAAGGCTTCCAACCGCACATAGGCCTCGTCCAGGTCGCGCTCGGGAAGGCCAACCTCGATCGCCATCTCCTCGAACGCTGCCTGCCAACGTGGAGGAGGTGCGGGCAACTCCGGTGGAAGCGTGTGCCTCCCATACCGATCGAACGTTGCCTCGATGCTGCGCCGCAACACATCTGTTGCGCCCAGCCCGAGTTCGATCAGCAGCACCATGTCCA
>SKSV01000074.1 GCA_007122815.1 Trueperaceae bacterium
GGAGGCCAGCACGCCCGATTCCAGCTGCGCGAAGGTGAACGCTACCGTGTAGGCGACAGTCGCCACCAGCAGGTAAGCGAGGGGCCCGGTGTACCAGACCAGCGCCTCTGCGCGTCCGCGACCCGCATAGTTGCGGCTGTTGACGGGTACCTGGCGCGTCCAGCCGAAGCCCAGGATGAAGAGGAAGAGTACCCCGAGCGGTTCGAGGTGCGTCTTCGGGTCGAACGCCATGAAGCCCTGGTAACGCGGGGTGGCGTCACCGAAGCGGGAGGCCATCCAGGCCTGCGCGATGTTGTGGAAGATCAACGCCATCACCATCACGATGGAGGCGATGACCAGCACGGTGGGGTTGTCGAAGAACCTCAGGATCATGTCGATGTCTCTTCAGCCGCGGCAGCCGGCCCGCTCGCCTGGCGCTCGCGCACCAAGCGCTCGGCGAGGGCGATCTCGTCGTCGAACGTCTCCACCTCACCGGCGGCGCGGGCGGCCGCGAGCGCGTCGAGGACGCCACCCACCGCCGGCCCCGCGGCCAGGCCCAAGCGTAGCACGTCCCTGCCGCGTACCCTCTGTCGCCCAGGGGCGTGTTCGAAGGCGGCCACCGCACCGGCGAGCTCTGGCTCGATGGCCGCCAACGCGCGCCGGGAGCTCGGCTCGAGCGCCGCCAGGCGCTCGTCCGAGACCGGCGCCTCTCCCCCTGCCAGTGCGCGCACGCGCTCGCGTTGCGTCCACAGACGCCTAGGCCAGTGGAAGCGTTCGAAGGCGTGTGTGGCGGCCTCGTCGTCAGTGGCGGCGAGCAGGACCATCAGCGCGGCGTCGGCGCCGGGAGCGCCGTCGGGTTCACCGCGTCGGGGCGCGTCCTGGGCGTCCTGATCGAGCCTCTCCAATGCCGCCGAGTTCAGCGCCAAGCCGTAGAGGGGCTCCAAGGCGCCCAGCGCCGCGAGTTGACGCAGCGCTGGCGCCACCCGCGGTTCGGCGAGGGTCAGCTCCAGCTCACCGCGCAGCCTCTGGCCCGACACGTTCGCTATCACCTCCGTGCGCAGGGCCGCGCGCGCCTTCGCCAACGCATCGTCGTCGAAGCGCAGGCCGAGCCGACCGGCGAGGCGTGCTCCCCGCACCAGGCGGGTCGGGTCCTCGACAAAGGAGAGCGGGTGCAAGACGCGTAGCCGCCGCGCCTCCAGGTCCGTGAGGCCCCCGAACGGGTCGATCAGGTCGGTCGGCGCCGGATGCACCCGTACGGCCAGGGCGTTCACGCTGAAGTCTCTCCGGGCGAGGTCGTCGACGAGGCTCCCGGCTCGGACCTCGGGCAGCGCGCCCGGGGTGGGGTAGGCCTCCGCTCGCGCGGACGCGAGGTCGATCACCAAGCCACCCTCCAGGCGCAGGCTAGCCGTCCCGAAGTCGCCGTGCACCGCCAGGCTGCCGCCCAGCGAGCGCTGCAGCGCGCGACCGAGCGTGGCGGCTCCGCGAGCGCCCGCCATGCCGTGTGATACCGCTCGACTGCGCGCGAACGACTCGGCCTCCACCACCAGGTCGAGGTCTTGGTAACCAGCGCCTAGCAGCCCGTCGCGCACGGTGCCGCCGACCAGGTAGAGGCGCGCTCCGCTCAGCAGGCTGGCGGCGAGGTCGAGCACCTTCCGGGCACCTTCGGGAAGCGAAGCCATGACCTGCTCCGCGGGGGCGCGGAGGTCGCTGCCTGGGTGCCGCGCGCGGATGAGGTCGCTCCGGGTGACGATGCCGACGAGCTCGTCGCGCTCCAGTATGGGCACGCGCCCCACGTCGTGCCGTAGGACCAGCCGTTCGAGCTCGCGCAGGGTCGTGTCCAAGCCCGCCGTGATCGGCGGTCTCGTCATGAAGCTCTCGACCTGGGCATCGGCGATGCCATGGCGCAGAGCGTGGTCGAGATCACGCCTGGAGATGACCCCCAGGAGCGTGCCAGCCTCGTCCACGACCGGCATGCCGTTGTGAGCGTAGCGCGCGAGCTCCTGCCTCGCCTCGGCCAGGGTGGCTCGGGCGCGCAGCGTCTGAACCGGCGAGCTCATCACGTCTTGCGCGCGCCGGGGCGCGTCCACGAAGCTCGGCAGCACTTCGAGCACGGCGCTCAACGCGGCCTCCGGCGGCAGGTCACAGCGCGCGAACGCCGCGCGGCGATGACCGCCGCCAGCTAGCGAACGCTGCAGCGCTCCGGCGACGTCGACGTGCGCGCCCGAGCGAGCGAAGACAAGCGTGCGACCGTCCATGCGCGCTGCCAGGATGACCGCGTCGGCGCCGGTGTCCTCGAGCAGCGCGCTGGCCAAGCCGCTCGCCGAGGGGATGTACTCCCGCTGCTCGAAGCTCGCGCGAACCACGCTCCGCCCGGCGACCTCCGTGGTGCGCGCGGAGCGCATCAGGCGGGCCCGCAGGCCACTGAGCTCAACCGGGAGCGTGGCGCTGCGGAACCTCCTGACGACCTCGAGGCTGGCTCCCTGACGAAGCAACCAAGCCGCAGCCTGATGGTCCGCCGCGGTCGTGTGGTCGAAGGTCAGGTCGCCGGTGTCCTCATGCAAGCCCAGCAGGGCCAGGCTCGCCAAAGCCGCGGGGATGGTGACGTCCGCCCCCTCCAGCTGGCGCACCAAGAGCGTCACGGTGGCGCCTACGGTGTCGCGTAGCCCTCGGCCTCCCGGCACCGGATCGCTCGGCTCGGGATGATGGTCGAAGACCGTGACCGGGAGTTCATCGAGGAGGGGCCCGAAGCGGCCGAGCCGGCTCCGCTCGGCGGTGTCGACCACGATCAGCTCCTCGACCTCGTCGAGGTCGACGTCCTCGCTCGCGATCAGGGGCACCTGATCCCGGTAGAGCTTCAGCAGCTCACCGACGCTTCCCCGCTGGGTACCCGCCAGCGCGACGAGGCTGCCGGGGAACAGCACCGTGACCAGCGCCGCGGACGCCACCGCGTCGAAATCGGGCTGTTCGTGGGTGATGACCAGGCGCACGGGCGACTACCGGTAGGTGATCGCTAGCGGAGCGCCACCGGCCTCGACGAGGGTCAGCGTCAACTCCGCATCTAGAGGTGTTGCGGGCCTGGGCGAGCGTACCCATGAGGCGCCGCGGTCGTTCTCGTGCAACCACCAGGTGCCCTCCAGGGCTAGGGGCGGCGGATCGGCGGGTAGCTCCAACGCCACGGTCACGGTCGCGTCCACGATGAGCGTCGACGGTCCCGAACCGGGCATCATCTCCAAGCGCCCGCGCGCACCAGGGTCGAAGCGCAGCACCAGCGGCCCGTCACCCAACGTCAGCCGGGCATCCACGCGGCTGTCTCGTGGCCAGAGCAGGCTCGAGCGGCCGTCACCCAGCTCGATCACCGTTCGGCCCGAGCGCGGGAGCGTCCCCTCGCTCGACTGCAGTGGCGGTCGCACGAGCAGCTCCTCGAGCGAGGCGTCTGCGAGGTCTAACGTCAGGCGCTCAGCACCCTCGTCGATGTAAACGGCCCAAGGCTCGGCTCCTCCGAAGCGGATGACCCACGGGCCAGGCTCTCCCGTGGGCACGACGTGCGCGTCGGCTTCACCGGCACCTCTCCAGAGCAGCTCTGCGCCACCCTCGACGATGTCCAGCCTCAGGTCCTGGCGGAGCGATCCGGCCAGCGTGAGCGGCGCCCCACCGCTCGAGAGCTGCAGCTTCTGGCTCGCTTCGCTGGGGAGCGCGCTCGCGGGAGCGGCTGCTTCTTGGGCGCCTTCTTGGGCGCCTTCTTGGGCGTCTTCTTGGGCGCCCGCGCCGGCGGAACGGGTGTCGAGAGCTTCGCGGAGGCTCTCGAGCAGTGCGGCGGGCGTGACCGGTCGCTCGAGCAGCGTCCAGCCGAGGCTGGCCAGCGCGGCCAGCGCCAACAGCACGAAGGCCGTCACCCAGCGCAGGGTGGCGGTGCCGCGGCGGTTCATGCCGTAAGTGTGTCACCTGGGCTCGAGGCGGCCCGTGACCTGGGGCGCACGTGGGCTCTCTCAGCCGGCGTCGGCGTCGTTCACGGGCTCTGCGTGCGTTGCCGGTACAGGAGGACGAGTCCGGCGGCGATCAGGGCGATGGGCAGGAGCCACTGACCCACCCAGGTGCCGAGCAGGTTCCCGAAGATCACGAACTCGAAGAAGACGCCGAAGACGGCGAAGAGCAAGAGCCCAAGCCTGAGGGTCCTGAAGCCGTCGCGCCTGCGCGCGAGGTCGTCACTCAGCGAACCGTACAGGTACGTGCCCACGCCCACCGATGCGAGCACCAGCGCCCACGCGTAGGACCAGGACTCGAACGTGTTGGTGACGTTCTGGATGAAGAGGATCAGCCCGACGGCGGTGACGATGCTCCCCGGCACCGCCAGGCCGGCGACGTCCTTGCCGCCCAGGAACGCCCAGAGGAGCAGCGCTATGCCGGGCGCCATCACGAAGAAGGGCCAGGCGAAGCTCACTCCTTCGAACGCCCGACCCAGCAGGAAGAGCACACCTAGGGCTATCAGTACCAGGCCGATCGATGTCTCACGTCGCATGCTCGATCCTACCCGGAACGGTGGGCACTTGGCTTGCGCGCGCTCAGGTCAGTGACGGCGCCGGCCTCCGGAGCCGCTCCACCAGGTGCTCGATCGCTCGTGCGGCGTGCACGAGGCCGTTCTCGACGAAGACGTCGCTGGTGCGATTTCCGAAGCCGGCGCTGCCGATGCAGTACACCCCCGCCACGTTCGTCTCGAACGTGTCAGGGTCGAGCTCCGCAGCGAGGGTCTCGGGATCGGTTCGGACCCCCGCGGCCTCCAGGAGGTCGGGCGGAGCGAAGTATCCCGTCAGCAGGAAGACGCGCTGGGCCGGCACGCGTAGGCGCTGCACCGGCTGGCCGACGGAGCGCTTGTCGATCACCACCGCGTCCGCGGCGATCTCGCGCACGGAGCTGTGGAAGTGGACGGTGATGCTCCCCTCCTTGACGCGGTTCTCCAGGTCGGGTCGGATCCAGTACTTGAGGCTATGGCGGAAGTCGGCGCCCCGGTGCACCATGGTGACGCGCGCTCCGGCTCGGAAGAGGTCCAGCGCGGCGTCAGCGGCGCTCGAGCCGGCGCCGACGATGGTGACGTCCCTGCCAAAGTGTGGGTGTCCCTCGTCGTAGTAGTGGCTGACGTGAGGGAGGTCCTCACCCGGCACGTTCAGACGCTTCGGGTTGCCGAAGTAACCCGTGGCTAGCATCACGCTGCTGCAGCGGAGCTCCTGCTCGCGGCCCCGTTCATCACGGGTACGGACCAGGAAGCCGTGCGCGGCCAGCGCCTCGACGGCCGTGACGCGGGTGAAGGTCCGGACCTCCAGCGCCTCGTTCCGAGTCACCTTCCGGTAGTAGTCGAGCGCCTCCTTGCGTGTCGGCTTGTCGCCGGCGCTGACGAGCGGGTGGCCGCCTATCTCCAGGCGCTCGCTGGTGGTGAAGAACGTCATGTAGGTCGGGTAACGCACGATGGCGTTGACCACCGGGCCCTCGTCGAGCACCAGGTAAGCGAGCCCGGCTCGCTTGGCGAGGATGGCCGCTTCCAGACCTATGGGTCCGGCACCGACGATGATCAGGTCCAGTTGGCTGCGCTCGGCCATGAGCGCACGTTAACAGCGCTCAGGGACGAGCCGCGCTCGCAGCGAACGAGCCCTCGGGTCGGGCTTGCTGCGCACCTCCGTCAGAGCTGCCTGCTGGGACAGAGCGAAGCGATGGGGCACCTCTCACATGCCGGCCGCCGCGCCGTGCAGACCCGCCTGCCGTGCAGGATCAGGGCGTGATGCACGAAGACCCAGTCTGCTGGAGCGAACAGAGCCTGGAGGTCGCGCTCGACCTCGTCGGGCAGCGTGTGGGTGGAGAAGCCGAGCCGCCTGGCCAGGCGGCCGACGTGGGTGTCGACCGCGATCGCGGGTACCCCGAAGGCGTTGCTCACCACGACGTTCGCGGTCTTCCGACCCACCCCCGGCAACGACACCAGCTCCTCCACGGAGGCCGGTACCTCACCCTCGTAGCGCTCGAGGAGCGCGCGCGCCGCCTGGACGCAGTGCTTGGCCTTGTTCCGGTAGAGGCCGATCTTGCGGATGAAGGGCTCCACCTCTTGCGGGGTCGCGGCGGCCAACGCTGCCGGCGTCGGGTAGCGGGCGAAGAGCGCGGGTGTGGCAGCGTTGACGCTCACGTCCGTAGCCTGGGCCGAGAGCACCGTGGCGATGAGGAGCTGGAACGCAGAGCGGTAGTCGAGCTCGGTTCCGGCGTCCGGGTAGGCGTCGCGAAGCCCGTCCAACACTTGCGCTGCGCGCGTGCGACGGGCGACCTTGGACTCACGCGGCATGCGCGGAGGTTACCGCGCTGACAGCTCGATCCGCTTGCTGGGCCCAGCCCCTCGGGTGCCTACGGTGGCCGGTGGTTCCTGTAGGCAGTCCGAGGGCCGCTTCGGTTGGACCCGGTCAGTCGGTGGACTCCAGCGCCGCTTCGGCGCTGGCTATGGCAGCGGCTTCGTACGCCACCTCCAGGTCGAGCTCACCGGCGGAGTGGGTGGCGACTACGCCCGTGAGGAAGCCGTCCGTCGCCGCCAGCGCCGGCACCGCGCCGCTCACCGGGGGTGAGATCGTGCCGTCGGCGTCGCTCGTGACCGGGAACCAGCGCCAGGCCCCACCGCCGCCATCTTCCGCGGGCTCGAAGGCCGCGTAGGTCGAGACAGCGACCAGCGAGGTGGTTAGCGCGAACTCCAAGAGGTCCGGGGCCAGCGTCGCCATCTGCTCGGTGGTACTCACATCCAGTTCCAACACCTCGCTTCGCAAGCTTCCCTCGAGCTCTCCCTCCTCGTAGGAGCTGAGCAGGTCGCGCAGCGACTCGATGTGGCCCGCCGCGAGGAACCAGAGCCGGGTGCCACCGAACACCTCCGGCAGGCTCTCATCGAGTTGCTCGGGCGTGTTGGGGAACGGCACCGGCGCACCGAAGGGGAAGAGCAAGCCGAGCTCCCGCTCCAGCATCCAAGCCGCCAGTTGTGCGTCGGCGACCTCGCCGTAGATGCGTCCCAGAGCTTCCTGGATCTTGCTGGGCTCGCCGGGCGCGGGACAGGCTCGCGTGCCCGCCAGAGCCTGGCCGTCCGGGCCGGTCAGCCTGGTGCAAGGCACCACCTCGTGACGAGTGCGGCTGTCCGCGGGGCTGTCCTCGTGCCAGAGCTCCACGTAGATGCTTGCGGACGCATCGTCCTCCAGGTCGCTCCACTGCACCGTGAAGCTGGACCCTCTCTGAGGCGCTGCGCCGGAGCCCTCTATGGCCCAGAGCAGCCTGTTGGTGTGGGCTTCCTCGACGCCCGCGCAGCGCAGCCGCTCGGCGCTGCCGTGCAGGTCCAGCGAACCGTCTTGCATCGGAAGGTAGCTGTGGGTGGCGACGCCGGAGCCGGTGATGGCGGTCTGCCAGGTGAAGCTGTCCGGGTCGAAGGAATCGTACGTGAAGCCGACCCGGTCCCTGCTCAGGTACTGGGTATCGCGGTGCGTGGCCGTGGCGCTTACCTGGGCCTCGGAGCACACCATGTCGGCCACCAGCGCCTCGCCCGGCGCGGAGGCGCCGAGCTCGACGCGTGTCCCGTCCTCCAGACGGTACGACCAGTCGATGGAGTAGAGGTGATCGAGGTCGGGAAGCGTGCCTCCGGGACGCGAAGGGGCCATCTCGGCCACGAAGGTCACTCCGCTGGTGGCCGTGACGGTGTCGCCTTCCTCGGGTGACGTTATGACGACAGTGGGTCGGCCGGAGCACAGGTCGCCCAAGAGGGCGTTGCGCTCGTCCTCGTCGCCGCTGTAGAGGTCGGAGTAGGCGTAGTAGCACAGGACGTCGTGGTCGTTGACGGCCTCCTCGTCGAAGTCCGTGACCAGGCTGCTGCCGTCGAGAGTCACGACCTCCTGGCCGACGTTGCCGTGATCGAGGTCGCCGCTCAGGTCGAAGCGTTCCGTGCGTGTCCACGAGCCCGAGCGTCCGTCACCGCTCAGGTCGAAGCGCCCGTACGATAGTCCAGAACCCTCGTCGGAGAAGCCGGCCAGGATGGCTTCGATGTCGCCGTGTTGGAACGTGCCATCGCCGGTCGCGTCGAGCAGGGCCAGGCGGCCATCGTCTCCGGCCGCAGCCATCATCGCCGCGTAGGCGTCCACCACCGGCTGGGGCGTCTCTCCGGCGCAGTCGTCTGGGGCGTCCCGGTGCAGCGTGTTCGTGGAAGCAGGAGTGGAGGTCGCGCGCAGCAGCTCCGCCACCTGGGGTCCGCTGAGGCCCGGATCGACGGCCCAGACCATGGCGGCTACCCCCGCGACCTGGGGAGCGGCCATCGAGGTGCCGGTCTTGGTCCCGGGTGTGGTGGTGTCGTGGTCGCCGTCGGAGTCACGGAAGCCGAACGACCACACCGAGCGCCCGATGCCGGAGATGTCGCCTCCCAGGGTGCCGCCGCGCCAGGCGCAGCCCGGCAGCGGCCGTGCCGCCTCGCCGCTCAGGTCGGGATGGTCATCGCCATGCCGGGTGTTGACGCGGTTCTCGACCACGAGCATGTTGGTCAGGTTGGGGATCTCGGTGCCGGTGAAGGTGATCATGGTACCCAAGGCCGCAACCGTCCAGGCGCTGTTGTCGACGGCGTCGCGGTCCGGGACGTTGCCCGCGCTCGTGATGTGTACGAAGTGGTTCTCCAGCCCGGCACCGACGCTGGTGGCGTGATCGGATCCCCCTCGGACCTTCGCGACCCAGCTCCGGGCCCCACGGTTCCGGAGCGGGTGCTTGCGGTGATGCAGGCTCGTGTTGACCACGATTCCACGGTCGGGATCGTGGTCGTGGAGCGTTTCGATGTGGCGGATCAGACCGTTGCTGACGCGCGAGATGGTGGGGACCCGCCACTCGCGCAGGTCTACGACTCGGGTCCGCAGCACGGAAGGGTAGATCCCGGTGATGCGGTCGCGTGCGGTGTCGCTCACGGCGTTCTCGTGGAAAGCGCCGGAGACGATGCCCAGCACGTGGTAACCGTGCGAGTCGGGCCGTTCCTCCGCGAAGTCGCCTGGGGTGATCACCACGTCGTAGGCGTCGTCGACCGGACCGTCTCCGAAGAGGTCGCCCACCACGAGCCGCGGCCCGACGGCGGTCGTTCCCGGCAGCATGGGGCGCAGGTTCCAGGCCGCGTGCGCGCGCACCGCCAGGTGGTGCTCGACGCGGCTCAGCTGGCCGCTCAGACCGTCAGGCAGCGCCAACACCTCGGCGGTTGGCGCGCCATCATGCGCCTCGGCGCCTCGACCGAACGTCCCGCGGGAGTCAGGCTCGACCTCGTAACCGGTGAGGACGAAACGGACCAGAGGGTCCTCCTCCAACTCGTCGGCAAGAGCTTCGAGGTCGGGCAGGGAGCCCGGGTCCGGTACGCTAACCACCAACGCCAAGCGCCCCGCCAGCATGTCGACGATCCAGGCCTCGTAACGCTCCAGGAGGTCGTTCACCTCACCCACCGTGGCGCGCGGGTCGAGGTGCAGCTCGAGCTCGCTGCGCA
>SKSV01000029.1 GCA_007122815.1 Trueperaceae bacterium
CCACCAGCCGCGGACTCCTCGGCCCGTAACGGGATCGAGCGTGTGGTGCGTCGCTCGTTCAGCGAGACTGGGCGCGTGGGCGGTGACTGTGCAGACGACAGGCACGCGAGCTGCTGCATTGCAGGCGTGAAGCGGTTCCGCTGGAGCTCGTAGCAGAACGAGCTCCAGCAGGTCCGGCGGGGC
Organism: Trueperaceae bacterium; assembly: GCA_007122815.1. Classification (GTDB taxonomy): domain Bacteria; phylum Deinococcota; class Deinococci; order Deinococcales; family Trueperaceae; genus CSSed10-48. The sequence continues at coordinate 184 of SKSV01000029.1, forward strand.
GTGTCGTTCGAGAAGGTGGCGGTGGCGGTCGACGCGGCAGACCACTCCATCTTGAAGACCGTGATCCCGAGCCGCCAGGCCACGCGAGCGTAGCTGAGGAGTGGAGATCGGGATGGCGAAGATTGACGCGCACGAGTTCGAGGTCCTCACGGCCTACGAGGCCGGCGCGCTCGCATCAGTGGCCGCGAAGGATGAACTGGACAAGATCAGGACTGCGGCGCGCTAGGGGGATCAAGAATCGGCGCGTGAGCATCCGGCTCTCTTCGGGCGACCTGAGAGCCATCCAGGTCGCGGCACTGTTGGAGGGCATGCCTTGCCAGACGCTGATCGCCAGCATCTTGCACGAGTACGTCATCGGTCGGTTGGTGAATCGTGAAGCTGCCCCGGCCGAGTCGCCACGTACTCAACCAACGCCGCGAGACCGGTGACGCCGTCAACGTAGAGCTGACCGAGCGTGCGACCGGGTGCTCGTCCGTGCAGCGAATCGTGCTGCCTCTCCTGCTCGCGAACTCCGGGCTCGCCTGTGGCCCTCTCTGAAGAGCTCCGTCTGGGCGCCTGTCGGGTGGTGAGCGCTGTGGGCGCATCGATTCTGGTTCTGGGGCTGCGAGCGCCGCCGGGATGCTCTGCTGGTTTCGCCGGGGCCGCGCAGCGCCTGTGCCTGGCGGACGCAGCATGAGCGCCGCCGGTAGGAGCACAGCATCTGCATCGTCCGAAGCGTGCTGCCGCAACTCGGCCTCGGGCATCTGTGGGTTCGGTTGGTGTGAGTAGCGCGCTGTGAGTGACGGCGACGACAGACGGTCAGCATTCGGCCGGCCCACGGCGGTCAGATCACAACCGGCCGCGACAGCGGCGAACCCCGAAGGCTACTGCGTGACTCCAGCGCGTGCAACACGCGTCTTCGTCACGATGCCACTTTTGACGTGACTCGAGCCGTGGTATACAATTGGCCTAATTGACGGACCGGACTTGGCTGGGTTAGGTCAGCGCGGTAAGCCTTCTCAGGAGGAGCGACCATGGGTTTGGCTCTTGCCGATCTGTACGCGAAACGCATCGCCGAGACCCTGGCGACCGTGATCGCCAGCGAAGGTGAGCAGGTGGCCAAGGCGGCGGCCATGGTTCGCGAGCGACGCGCCCAGGACGGCATCGTCCACGTGTTCGGATCGGGTCACTCGCAGTCGGTGGCAATCGACGCCACCTACCGCGCGGCGAGTCCTGCCTGGGTCAACGGCGTCCTGGACCCGAGCCTCTCGGTCGTGCGCGGGGCCCAGTCAGCGTCGGCCGCCGAGGACATCGCGGAGAACGCCAGGCCCATATTCCTCCAAGAGCGGCCCACCGCCGCAGACGTTACGGTCGTCGTCTGCAACTCAGGGACCACACCCGTGAGCGTGGCGTGGGCGAAGGCCTGCGCTGATCGAGGCATCCCGGTGATCTCGATCGTCTCGAAGCTGTCGCTTTCGTACTTCAGCCGCCTCGAACGCCCCTCGCTCGACTCCATCAGTGACGTCCTAATCGACAACCATTGCCCCGTCGGAGACGGGATCATCCAGGAGGAGCGCGACAGCGCACCAAGGAACATCAACATCGGCCCGTCCTCGACGATCGTCAACGTCTTCATCCTCCATTGGGTTCTCGTGAAGGCACTGGAAGGGATGATTGAGCGTGGAGAGGAGGTGCAGACCTTCCGCAGCGGACACCTGGAGGGAGCGAGCGCGCAGAACGCCGCGCTCATGGAGGCTTACAGGGGACGTATCCGCGTCTACTGATCGCAGACACATCGACGACATCTGATGGAGGCACGACATGCGGATGATGCAAAGGCTTCACTACGTGGTTCTGTTGCTCGTAGGTTTGCTACTCGTGGGAAGCACCCAGGCACAGACACAGTTGGTGGTGTGGCACCAGGAGCAGCCGCCGCACCGTGTAGAGCGCTGGGACCGGATTGCTGCCGCCTTCAACGAGCAGCACCCCGAGTACAACGTCCAACTCCAGGTCCAAGACTGGGGTGAGGTCTACCGCCGGCTCGCTGCTGCAGCAGCCGCCGGCCGTGAACCCGACATCGTGTTCGTGATCCCCGACTTCGCCCTCACCGTCCGGGGCATCGGCCTCGGGCATCCCGTAACCGGCCTGATCGCCCGACTCGATGCGGAGCACACCTTCTTCGATGCCGCGGTCGACCCGTACTGGCACCAGGAGGAGTACTGGGCGGTGCCTCTGTACGGGATGATCCAGGTGCTTTGGTACCGCAAGGACATCTTCGCGGAAGCGGGCATCACGGAGCCGCCGCGGACATGGGAAGAACTCGTGGACGTTGCCCGCCAGCTCACGACCGATGACCGCTTCGGCATCGCGGTCCCCGCCGGTCGCAACCTTGCATCCGACCAGGTCATCTACTCGTTCATGGTCACGGCCGGAGCCCAGGACCTTTTCGACGAGGAGTGCAACGTCGTCTTCGACACGCCTGAGACCGCAGCGACCTTGGCGTTGTACCGGGACCTCCTGGAGGTCTCGCCGCCTGACGCGACCTCGTTCGCTTGGGGTGAACCCCAGGCTCTGCTCAACGCAGGAATCACGGCGATGGCTGTGGAGAAGGGGCAATACCTGCAGCCCTTCGAGGAGGAGTCTGGGCGGCCCGGCGAAGACCTGGGCATGGTTCGGATCCCGCAACCGGCTGAAGGTGGCCAGGAAGGCACCATCTACTACTCGAACGCCGCGATGGTCCTGACCGATGACCCGGCGAAGCAGGAGGCCGCTTACGCCTTCCTGGAGTTCATCCTCGACCCGGCGACGTACGGCGACTTCCTGACTGCGGAGCCGGGCCTGTTCATCCCGGTGACGCAGACCGGCCTCGACGCCGAAGGCCTGTGGGCTGACCCGGTCGTAAGCCAGTACCGCGAATACGTGGAGGAGATGATCGCCTACTCCGAGTACGGTGGTCTCTTCGGCTTCACGAGCGGTATCGTCTGCGAGGCGATCGCGCCCATCTCACAACAGAACCTGTTGGCTCAGACGATCCAGCAGATGGTGACTGCTGGCCTGTCGCCTGAAGAAGCCGCATCCTGGGGGCAAGCGCGCATGGAAGAGGCAGTGCGAGGCGACTAGCTCCCAAGCTGAGCCGCGCGAAATTGAGAACGAGAGCAGATCGCCGGTGAGTAGGGGGTGCCCCTCCGGGGGCACCCCGCCCACGCCAGCCGATCGGCCACGTTCGACGTCCTGGCATCGAGTGGATAGGAGACTGGACAGGTGGTACGGCGCTTGAACGTCGATTGGGCCTCCGTGGTCCTGGTCGTGCCGTTCGTGCTCGTCATAGTGGCTCTCGTCGTGTGGCCCGTGATAGTCACTGCACGGACGGCTTTCACGTCCGCGACGTTCATCGGCATGCCTGTGGAGTTCGTCGGGCTCGACCAGTTCCGCCGGGTGCTCAGCGCGAGTGCGTTCTGGGACTCGTTGGGGCGCAGTGGGATCTGGGTCTTGGGCAACGCCGTGCTGCAGACCGTCTCGGCACTGGCGTTGGCGCTGATCTTCAACCGCTTCTCGAAGTCCACGGCGTGGCTCCGCGTGCTCATCCTCATCCCGTGGATCATCCCGACGGTGGCCGTGGCCGTGATCGGCACGTGGGTCATGAACGCTCAGTACGGAGTGCTCAACTACCTCCTGAAGCAGATCGGGCTGATCACCACGTCCATCAACGCCTTCGGGAGTCCCGACATCGCCCTGACGAGCCTCATCGTGCTCAACTCGTGGAAGTGGTTCCCGTTCTTCTTCGTGATCATCCTGGGAGCGCTGAACACGGTCCCTGAGGACCTGGAGGAGTCTGCTAAGCTCGACGGAGCCACCGCTACGCAGATCTTCCTCTACATCACGATGCCGCTGATCACGCGCATCGTCGCCGTGGTAGGGATGGTCGGGACGCTCTGGTCGTTTAACGTCTTCGACACGATCTACCTGATCACGCGGGGGGGGCCAGGCAACAGCACACTGACCGCACCGATCTACGTCTACGACATGGCGTTCCGCAGCTTCCAGCTGGCGCGATCGGCCGCGGCTTCGCTGATCCTGATGGTGATCCTCGTGTTGTTCGCGGTCACCTTCTACAGACTCGTCGTCTCACGCGCGTACACGGAGAGGTAGCTCGATGAACGCGTACCGTCTCCGGAACGCCCTCACCTACGTGGTCACAGTCCTGATCCTGCTCTTCGCGATCGTCATCACGCTGGGACCAGTCGTATGGGTCGCGCTGTCGTCGCTGAAACCCACGCACGAGATCATCAGGGCGGTTCCCACAGCCTTCCCGTCCGAGGTCGTCTGGCTCCATTACCAGCGGCTGTTCAGCAACACACCCTTCTTGTCGCAGTTGCAGAACAGCATCGTGGTCACCGTCGCGTCGACGGTGCTGAGCGTCTCGATCGTCATGGCCGCGGCCATCGGCGCCTATCGTGGTCGCCACAAGTGGTTGCGGAACTTGAAGTTCGTCGCGATCTTGGTCTTCGTCTTTCCGACGACGCTGCTGGTCGTTCCCATCTACCAGGTTCTGGTCCAGATCGGGCTGGTGGACACGTTGTGGTCGCTGGTCGTCGTGAACTGCATGCTCACGGCCCCATTCAGTTTCTGGCTCATCGAAGGGTTCCTCGACACCGTTCCCGGCGAACTCGAGGATGCTGCGATGGTCGACGGCGCCACGAGGATCCAGACCATGCTCTACGTCGTGCTTCCGCTGGCGAGCCCGGGCGTGGCGGTAATCGCGATCTACACGTTCGTGATCTCCTGGACGGAGTTCACGTTCAGCTCGGTGCTGATCATCGATACCAACCTCAAGACCCTACCCATGGGGCTCGCGGATATCTTGGCCGCATACAACATCAACTGGGGATTGCTGACCAGCAACACGACCCTCGCGATGGTCCCGGGAGTCCTGTTCTTCGCGCTCGTTGGCAGGCACTTCATCAGCGGGCTGGTCAGTGGGGCGCTCAAGGCATGACACAGCGCACGGCAGCACCGCGAGGCCCGGCCGCCGTGCACAGTGGAGGTGATTCGAGAGAACCTGAGGAGTATCGACGTCATGCACGGGCCCACGTGATTGCTAGTCATTGCGTCGGGATCGACGCGGATTCGGAGGGAAGAACGTGAAACTGTCCTTTGAGCTTTGGCCCAACAACCCATACGGAGAACTGGGCGTGACAGGCGTGCCGTTGAACTCGTGGGGCAACAAGCCCATCGAGTGGCAGGTCGACCGTGTGGCCGAGTACGGATACGCTGGCGTCGACTTCTTCTTCGACATGTTCCTGGATTACTCCGACGAGGAGTACGACAGGATGCAGAACGAGCTCGGCGGCTACGTCGCCAGCAAGGGACTCGAGATCGCGTCTGTCGGCGCTCACCATCTCACCCTCACCAACCGCAAGTGGGCGAGGAAGGCGCAGATGGTAAACATGAAGCGCGCGATCGACTTCAGCGCGAGGATCGGCGCCAAGACGTTGGTGGCCTACATCGCGGGGTACTACTGGCCGCAGACGTACCTGCTGATGTCACGCAAGGAAGCCCGCCAGATCATGATCGACACTGTGCGCGAGGCCGCCGAATACGCTGGAGAGCGCGGGCTCACGTTCAGCATCGAACCCCACCAAGAGACCTACATCAACCTGCCCGAGCCGACCATCGACGTCATCGAAGCGGTCGGGCTCGACAACGTTCGAGTTACCATCGACTTCGGGGGCATGGAACTCGGAATCAAGCCGCACATGTCCATCGAGGAAGGCTTCAAGGCCTTCGCGCCGTACCTCAACCACATCCACGCGAAGGACATCACTGGCGTCATCGGAAACTGGAACATGGTCTGGTTCGGTGGAGGCATGGTGAACTTCCGGCGCTACGCCGACGCGCTTCGTGCGATCGGCTACGACGGTTACGTGGCGGTCGAGTGGGAAGGTTGGTTCAAGGGTGGCCCCGGTGGCGTCGGTGACATGGACGCCCCAGGGCTCGGTGACATGGACCGAGCGGCGGTGGAGATCCGCGAGTTCCTCGCTCCGATCTTCGAGGACTAGTCCAAGAACACCGTCGGTGAGCCCTGGAACCCGCTGGTCCGGGTGGGCAGGGCTCACTGACGCTCAGGAGAAGCGGAGGCGACATGCCGACCGAGACGCTACTTCTCGCCGTCGATTTGGGTACGCAGCAATTCAAGGCGATGGTGGTCTCGGCGGCCACGGGCGAGGTGGTGTCGCGAGCCGTGGCTGCCGTCGACAACTACTCCGAGGCGCCTGGGATGGTCGAGCAAGACCCCCAGCAGTGGCAGGAGCTTCTCTTCGCCGTGGGGCGCCGCGCGGTAGACGAGAGCGGCAAGGCGGCAGCGATCGCGGGCATCGGCGTAACCGGCCACATGCACACGCTCGTCGGGCTCGATGCCCAGCACCGGCCGGTTCATCGCGCCGTGGTGTGGAACGACACGCGTTCGAGCAGAGCCGCCGAGACGCTGGCGCGCTCAGAGCCGCTCTGGAACCCCCCGATCTCGGCTTACACCCTGCCCAAGCTCCTGTGGCTCGAGCAGCACCACCCGGAGGCCGCGTCGCGCGTCAGCACGCTCGTGTACCCGAAGGACTACCTGCGCCTGTGCCTCACCGGGCGGGCCGCAACCGACCCCTCCGACGCATCGAGCTCGCTCGCATGGGACTTCCGGGCTCGGGCATGGGACCACGGCCTCCTTTGTGAGCACGGTCTGGGGGAGCTCGACATGCCGGAGGTGCTTCGATCGAACGCGCTGGCCGGCGAGCTCGACGCGGAGCCTGCCCGGCGGCTCGGCCTACGCGCCGGCTTGCCCGTGGCTACTGGTGCGGGCGATGTCGCAGCAGCTCTGATCGGCGCCAACGTCGTCGATTCGGATGCGGTGCTGATCAACGCCGGGACCGCTGCTCAGGTCATCACGTTGCCTCGCGCGGGCCGTGACGAGATTCTCGACGGACGCCACGAGCGTGGGCGGATCGGGTACCTGTTCGAGGTCGGTCTCGAGGACCGGCTGTTCATCATGGGTGCCCTACCGAGCGCCGGGCACTCCCTCGCCTGGTGGAGGCGGCTCGGAGGTGGCAGGCACGGTTTCGAAGACCTCGATGCCATGGCCGCCGAGCACCCGCTCGAGCCGAGCGCCGCCATCTTCCTGCCCTACCTACAGGGAACCGGAACCCCGAGCATGGTCGATGGCGGTCTAGCGGGCTTCGTCCAGGTAAGCGCCAGCGAAGACGTGGGGCGCCTGACCCGGGCGGTCATCGAAGGTGTCGCCATGGGGATCAGGGGCGCCCTCGACGCGATGATGCAGGGAAGACCACGGCCGTCGACGATCGTGATCACGGGTGGCCTGGGGCGCAGCTCGACATTCTGTCGTGCTCTCAGCACGCTACTCGCCGAGACCGTCGAGGTGAGGCAGGTCGCGGACGTGTCGTGCATCGGAGCTGCTGCGACGGCGTGGTCGCTCCTGGAGGGCGAGGTCGAGGCGATCCCGATCCGGAGCGACGCGTTCTCCACGTACACACCGGACAGCGCTGGACGCGATGCCATCGAGGCACGGTATCTCCGCTTCCAGAGGTGGACCGACATTGTCGTGGAGGCCTTCGGCGAACTGCGCTGAACGTACGTGGCAGTTCCGCGCGGAGCGCTGAGCCGCGCGGCACCAGCTGTAACAGTGCCAGGTGGACCGTAGCGCGAGGCCCGCCAGCCATGGCACCCCTGGCGGGCTTGTGATGCTTCTCTCGGTGTTGATGGCGCTCGTGTGGTCGTTCGCCGGCTCCGTGCTGGCGCAGACGCCGCCGTGCGAGGATGCTGCGCTGCGCGTGGCGGTGGCGCGAGGTCGTGGAGCAACGCGATTGACTCGAGCCGCAAGGTCGAGGGATCCTGGTCCCCGAGCCCGTTCGGGAGCTCGCGAGGCTGGCGCGCTCGGCGGTACTCGCGACATCGTCCTGCGACAGCCGGTCGGTGACAAGCAGGTCGTCGGCCGGCTGGAAGCCAGGATGGTTGGCAGGCGGCCGCTCCAGGGTCGATCGCCGTCGCTGTGCGTCACCCCGCCGCTAGCGCGGGGTACACCTGTCAGTCAGTTGACGACGGTTGCGATGAACGCCTCGGTCTCGGTCGAGGCCTTCTGCATCACCTCGTTGCTGAGGCCGCCGAACATGCGGGCGACGAGGCCGGAGTTCATGCGGGCGACGTAGGTGGTGCCGTCGCTGGTCTGATAGACGGAGACGCGGCAGGGCATCATGGGTGTGACGATGCGTTCGTCGTCCTGTTCGAGGATCTCGATCGAGTACTGCGACGAGCACAGGTCGAACACGGTGACGCCGGGGACGGTCGCCGCGTGGTTCGCGACCACGGCCTGCATGTCGGTGCTGTTGAGGATCGACCAGCCGGCCTCGGCGGCCTCTGCCTGGAAGACCGCGATGGTCTCTTCGTAGCCGTAGGGGCTCTCGTCTTGCAGCATCATCAGTGGCGGTGCCGAGAACCAGACGATGGCGGTCATCGCCAGGAATCCGATGGCGAAGCCTGCGATACCGACGGTGAGTGCTCTGGTGTTCATGGGGTTCTCCAATGCTGGGCGGAGCTGGGTGCGCCGTCACGCGAGGGTTTCTGTGGGCTGACTGCGTTCTCCGAGCGTGGAGGACGTATCTCTCGGCAGACCGGTCGTGAGAGTCGCGTTCCCGGATGGAGACTCACGTGAGTTCGCAGCACGCTTCGTCTCTTCGTTCACGTCCTTTGTCTCCGATCAGCTGGTCGAGGTCTTGTGGGACCCGACATCTGGCAGGCCGCGACTGAACTCCTCCGGAGAAGTCCACTTCCCCGCGCTCTTCGTCCTGACCGTGGCGCTTTTCATCCTCTTCGGACCGGTGTTCAGCATCGCGGTGTGGACCCGGGCATAGGGCTGACCCACACGTGCGAACCTGGGATGGATGAGGGCCCTTCACCGAGGCTGGAGATGACGCGCGCAAGCAGAGGCCAACGGCCCGACGCTGTGCTGGCGGCCGAAGCGCTGCGTTGCATGGGGGACGTACACGCGTGCGGAGAGGTCGCGATCCGGGTGGCGGGTGAGGCGGCGTGAGCGGTTCGCTGCGGCTGCGCGCCGCGCGCCCCGAGGACGTGGCCGCCATCGTGACGGTCGACCCGGTCGCCCGTGTCGACGAGGAGCGCCGGCGCTTCATCG
>SKSV01000164.1 GCA_007122815.1 Trueperaceae bacterium
CTTCGACGACGTGACCACCACCATCCAGGGCGGGCTGTCGTCGGTCACGGCGCTGACCGGTTCCACCGAGGAGGCCCAGTTCGACGACGCCAAGGATTGAGGCCGGTGTGCCGGGGGCAACCGAGCCCCGGGCACCGTTTATTCAGTCCCGGGCCAGGAGGTGAACATGGAACCCGCATCCTATGGACTGACCGCGACCGCGGATATGTGCGATTCCCACGGGGAGGCGGCCCGTGTCTGTGAGATACCGTTCAGGGATTTCGGCGGTGTCACCGCCTTCTCCGGACCTGCCGCGACCATCCGCTGCTTCGAGGACAACACGCAGGTGCGCGCGGTCCTCGAGACCGATGGCCGTGGCCGGGTGCTCGTGGTGGATGCCGGCGGCTCACCGCGTTGCGCCATGCTCGGCGACAACCTCGCCCAGCTGGCGCTGGATAACGGGTGGGTGGGCGTCGTGATGTACGGCTGCGTGCGTGATGCGGCGGTGCTCTCGACGCTGCCCCTGGGCGTGAAGGCGCTCGGTACCCACCCGCGCAGGGCGAAGGAGAAGCGGCCTTGCGCCAGGTCGGCGAGGCGCTCGAGGCGCGCCTGTAGGTTGAGCGCCGTCTGACGCAACGTCTTGAGGCGGGGCCCGTGCTGCAGGGCGAGCTTGCCTAGCTCGTCCTTGATGGTCCCGAGGCGCTTCGGCAGGGTCTGCTGACGCTCCTCCATGAGGTGGACGGCCTTCGCGACCCCGAGCTCGCGGTAGCGCTCCGGCAGCTGCAGCTCACCGAAGCCGGCCTTACCCAGCGCGACCCGCAAGTCGGCGGCTTCGCTGCGCAAGGCGGCGATGACGGCGACAACCTCGCGTCCGCGCGCGCGTGTGGAGAGGGCGAAACGCCCTTCGAGCGCGTCCTCGAGTTCGGCGCGCAGGCGCTCCAGGGCGGCCGCAGGCAAGATCGTCGCCACGCCGTCGAGCCAGCGGGACGTCTCGAGCTGAGCCAGGGTCGGAGCGAGGTCGCGGAACAGCGGCAGGTACTGCTGGACCAACGCCAGCTCCTCCTCCGCCTCGTCGCGCTCGGCCAGGAGCGTGTCGACTTGATCGGCCACCGAGTCGACCCGTTCGGCGATGCCGTCCGCATCGGCCGGGAGGTCGGCCTTGCCCGTGCCGGGCCCGTCCTGGTCGACGCGCAGCACCTCCATCAACGACGACGCTCGCGAGATGACCCGGTCCCAGACCTCCTTGCGGCGCCGGTCGTCGTCCGAGAGCGCGAAGCGCTCCAAGCCTCCTTCGTCAGGCTCGAGCCTGTCGACCTGTACTACCCCTAGGCTCTGGAGTGAGACCAGCACCTCCGTCGCGACTGGCTTGCGCCCCACGAGGAGCAGTTGGTCCATCGGGGTGATCATGGCAGGACGCGCTCCAGGACGAGCTGCACCGCTCGCTCGCGGTGCGCGCTCGCGGCCTCCTGCAGCGCCTCCGCTTCGCTTCGGGCGGCGCCGACGATGCTCTCCGTGATCCTCTCGGCCTCCTGCCTCGCCGCTTCCTCGCTGGCCTCCGCCGCTTCCTTGGCTTCGCGCTGCGCTTTGGCTAGGAGCTTGCCAGCTTCCGTGTCGGCTTCAGCGGCTATCGCCTCGGCTTCTGCGTGTGCGCTCTTGACGCGCTCGTTCTGGCGCTGCTCGTGCTGTATCAGGTCATGCAGTAGGGAATCGCCTTGAGTTGCCAAGCGGCCCTCCTCGGAACACGGTGGTTTGATCAGCCGATCGCGCGCTGTCGGTTGCATCACATTGCGCTCGCGAGGCAAAAAAAACGCGGTGCGGACCGGCATTCCCCGCCTCACACACTGCCGAGCAACCATAGCAACAGCCCGAACGGAGTGTCAACGTGGAAGCCCGCCGCGAGCTGAGCCTCCGGTGACGGGCCATGGCGCGCTCGGCGGTCACTCAGCGCCGCCGCCGCGGACCGTGGCGCCCGCGGTCTCCGAGCTGCAGCTGACGCTCCCCCTCGCGCGCGACCTGAACGTCGCGGATGGCAGCGAGCTCCTCGTAGGCCTCGCGCAGCTCGTCGCTCGGCGTGGCCGGGTCCTCGATGGCCCTGCGCAACTCGTCCCAGCGGGTCATGAGCCGCTCCTGTCGGCGGGCCTGCGCCGCCGCTAGGTGGTGCTCACGCACCCGCGCCAGCTGCTGCTCGAGACGCCTGTCGATGTCGACGGGCCTGTCCATGACGTCGCGCGTGGCGTGCTCGAGGATCCGCTCGAGCACGCGCTCGGTGCGCTCACGAGCGTTCAGGGCAGCCACCACCGCGGCGTCGTCGTAGTCGTGACGCTCGCAGATCTCCGCGAAGGCCACCAGCTCCGAGGGCTCGCCGCTGGCGGGAAGCATCGCCAGCGAGGACCGGACCCGCTCGCGCAAACGCTCCGGCTCCAGCAGCATCAGCCCGATCGCCTCGAGCTCGAGCACCCGCACCGGGCTGAGGTCGGCGTGCCTGCGCCTCATGCCCGCGACAGCGGTCGTGTCGAGCCGCCGCGGCCTCCGCGCCGACAGCCAGGCGTCCAACCTCGCGCCGTCCAGCCCGAGGTGGTCGATCACGAGGCGCCGCAGCTCGCTCGCCACCGGATCGAACACGTCCCGCGGCTGCAGCGCCGCGGCGAGGTCTTCCAGGACCGCTCGCCTCCCCTCGTCGGTGCTCGTGTCGTGCTGCTGGACCACGCGCTCGAAGCGGAACGCCACCTCGGAGACGCCGGAACGCAACGCCGCCGCGAAGGCCTCATGGTCGCCGCCCAGCACCATGTCCGCTGGGTCCTTGCCCGCCGGGATCGTGACCGCCTGCACCAGGAAGCGCCGGCCCACGCTCTGGTCCAGCCCGGCCAGCACCGCCCGCTGGCCGGCCTCGTCGGCGTCGAACGCCAGCAGCACGCGCCTAGCGTCCAGCCGCGCCAACGCCTCGGCCTGCTCGCCGGTCAGCGTCGCGCCCAGGGCTGCCACGGCGTTCTCGAAGCCGGCCTGGTGGAGGGCGATGACGTCCATGTAGCCCTCGACGACGATCACCTCGCCAGACGCGCGGATGGCGCCGCGGGCGCGGTCCAGGCCGTAGAGGATCTCGGACTTCTTGAACAGCTCCGTCTCCGGGGTGTTCAGGTACTTCGGTAAGCCGTCGCCCAGGACCCTACCGGCGAAGCCGAGCAGCCTGCCCAGAGCGTCCCTGATGGGGAACACCACGCGGTTCCTGAAGCGATCGTAGCGCCTCCCGCGCTCGTGCTCGGCCAGCAAGCCTGCAGCCATCAGGTCATCGTCCCTGACGCCCTTGGAGAGCGCGTGCTTCAGCAGCGAGTCCCATGCGTCGGGGGCGAAACCCAGCTCCCAGCGCTCGAGGCTCTGCGCGCTCAGGCCCCGCCCGAGCAGGTAATCCAGCGCGGGGCCCTTCGCCAGCTGGGAGCGGAAGAACGCCAGCGCCAGAGCGTTGACGTCTTGTAGGTCGCGGCGCCGACCTTGCCGGGGTGTGGGCGGCTCCACTTCCACGCCGGTGCGCTCTCCCAGCAACGTCAGGGCCTCGACGAAACCCACACCCCTGGTGAGCATCACGTAGTCGAAGGCGTCACCCTTCGCTCCGCAGCCGAAACAGTAGAAGAAGCCGCGGTCCACGTGCACGTGGAACGATGGGGTCTTCTCGGCGTGGAACGGGCACAGGCCCTTGAGCTGTGAGCGCCCGGCGGGCTTGAGCACGACCTGCTCACCGATGAGCTGCGCGAGGTCGATGCGCGCCCTGATGCGTTCCTTGGCGTCCTCCGCCATGTCGTTGCCTTAGCTCCTCCTCACCCCTGCGGGGCGCCGCCGGCGAAGGCCCCGCGATCGGCGTCGATGCCAGCCTCGGCCGGGAAGAGCGGGAGGTGCCCGAGCGAGACGACGTCGTCTCGCGCCTCACCTTCGGTGAAGACGACAAGGGTCGCGGCGACGCTCGCGCCGACCTCCGCCAGGAGCTCGCTCAAGGCCGTCAGGGTGCCGCCGGTAGAGACGACGTCGTCCACGACCGCGACGCGTCGGTTCTGCAGGCGCTGGAGGTCGGCGCCGTCGATGACGAGGTCCTGGGGCGTGCCGGTGGTGATCGACACCACCGTGTGGCGGCGCGCCCCGACCATGTAGGGCTTCTGGGTCTTGCGCACCACCACGTACGGCAAGCCCGTGCGCACCGACAGCGCGTGAGCTAGCGGCAGAGCCTTCACCTCGGGCGTCACCAGCACCTCGACCTCAGCGGGGACTAGCGCCGCCAGGGCCTCAGCTGCGGCCTCGGTCAGCGCCGTGTCGCCCAGCAGGTTGAGGAGCGCTACGGAGACGGCACCGACGTTGACTATGGGGAGGTCGCGGACCTCGCCGTTGACGCTGACACGGTGGCTTGGCATGGCAGACCTCCGAGGCTCCAATCTACACCCGGTCACCGCTGGCACCGCCGCATGCGGGAACTGGCGGGCGAGGGTTAAGCTCGCCGGCGATGCGTCGTCTCGGGCTCGATGGGGCCACCCTCGGCGCCGTGTGGCGCCTCGCCCTCCCGGTCATCGGCGCCAACCTGCTCATCACCTTGGTGAACGTCGTGGACGTCTTCTTCGCGGGACGTCTCGGCCCCACCGAGGTTGCCGCCGTGGGCTTGGCCACGAGCGTGCGCCTGCTCCTGTTGGTCGTGGTGATGGCGGTCTCGTCGGGCGCGATGGCGTTGGCGGCCCAGGCGCGCGGCAGCCGCGACCCGGAGGCGCTCGGCACGGTGGCGCGCCAGACGGTGATGGTGGCGGTGGCGCTCGGCCTCCTGCTGAGCGTCGCCGGACTGCTCCTGAGCGAACCGCTGCTGGCCTTCCTCGACGCCAGCGACGACCCGCGAGCCGCCGAGATCGCGGTGCCGTACCTGATCGTGCTCTTCTCGGGCACGGTGTTCACGGCCGTGCAGATCGCCGGCGCGAGCCTCCTGCAGGGTGCGGGCGACACGCTCCGGCCGCTGCTGCTCTCCGCCTTGGCGACGGCGTCGAACGTGCTCTTCACCTGGCTGCTCGTGTTCGGGGTGGGTCCCTTCCCGGCGCTGGGAGTGACCGGGGCCGCGGTCGGTACGGTGGCGGCTCGCGCTCTGGTGAGCGTCGCAACGCTCGTGGTGTTGGCGCGGGGGTCCAGCGTGGTCGGCTTCGGCAGCGGCAGCTGGCGCCCCTCGTGGAGCAGCTGGCGAGACGTGCTGGCGATCGGCTGGCCTAGCGGGCTCCAGAGCCTCGCTTACAGCGGCGCTGGGCTCTTGGTCATGCGCATCGTGACCAGCACACCGTCGGGGAGCCTGGGCGCGGCCGCGCTGGCGATAGGGCTGCAGGTCGAATCGCTGGCGTTCATGCCCGGCTTGGCCATCAGCGTGGCAGCGACCAGTCTCGTCGGCCGTGCTCTGGGCTCGTGGCAACTGCCCGACGCCTGGCGCGCCGGGCACGCGGCGCTGGCGGTCGGGGTGGGGGTGATGAGCCTGGTGGCGCTGGCGCTCTTCGTGGCGGCGGAGCCGCTGGTGCGCGTCTTCGACCCGTCCGCCCACCCGCAGGTGCTGAGGGACGGCGTGACCTACCTGCGAGTCAACGCCCTCGGTCAGCCGTTCCTGGCAGTGTTCTTCGTGCTCTCGGGAGCCCTGCGCGGCGCCGGCGACACGCGCCCGCCGCTCACTGGGACGATCGTGGGGCGTTGGCTCGTGGTCCTCCCGCTCGCATGGTGGTGGGCTCTCGGGCTCGGCTGGGGTGTCGTCGGGGTCTGGTGGGCATTCGTGGTCGGCCTGGGCGTGCAAGCGGCGTTCGTGGGCGTGCGCTGGTGGAGCGGCGCCTGGCCCGAGGTGGCGCTACGCCGCTCGCGCCTGTATCGCGAGCACCTGGTGCACGCCACGCCTGAGGCGCGCGAGGCGTTCCTCCGGGAGGTGCGCGCGGTGGTCATGTCACAGCCCGAGGCGTCCGAGCGCGTGGACGCCCATGAGATCGTCTACCGCTGGCCGGGCGCGGAGGAGCGCTGGCGAGTGGTGGCTGGAGAGCTCGTGAGGGACGCTACTTCGTCGACCCAGTCGGACCCCGCCGGGGGCCGGGAGGAGCGCGGCGGCGTGCTACCGTGAAGCGCGTGGACGACGCCGCGCTGCGACCGACCACGCTGGCGGAGTACGTAGGACAGGGCGCGCTCAAGGAGAAGCTGGCGGTCTACCTCGAGGCTGCCCGCCAACGCCGCGAGGCGCTCGACCACGTGCTCCTCTACGGTCCGCCCGGGTTGGGCAAGACCACGCTGGCGTACATCATCGCCGCGGAGCTCAACGTGAACATCCGCGTCACCAGCGGCCCAGCTATCGAGAAGCCGGGCGACCTGGCGGCGATACTCACCAACGCCCTGGAGGACGGCGACGTCCTGTTCATAGACGAGATCCACCGGCTCGGGAGGGTGGCGGAGGAGCACCTCTACCCGGCGATGGAGGACTTCAAGATCGACATCGTGCTGGGGCAGGGTCCGGCGGCCCGCACGATCCGGCTCGACCTGCCGCGCTTCACGCTCGTCGGCGCGACGACCCGCCCCGGCCTCATCACCGGACCGCTGCGCAGCCGCTTCGGGATCATCGAGCACCTCGAGTACTACCGTGACGAGGAGCTCGCCGAAGGCGTCGAGCGCGACGCGCGGCTCCTAGGGGTTGCGCTGGACGGCGGGGCAGCCTTGGAGATCGGTCGCCGCGCCCGCGGGACGATGCGCGTCGCCAAGCGGCTGCTCCGGCGCGTGCGCGACTTCGCTTCGGTCGCGAACGAGACCACCATCGACCTCTCGCGCGCCCGCCGCGCGCTCGATGAGCTCGGCATCGACCCCGGAGGTTTGGAGCGCCGCGATCGCGTCATTCTGCGCACCTTGGTCGAGACGTTCGCGGGTGGACCCGTCGGGCTCGACACGCTCGCTACTGCCCTCGGGGAGGACCGCGCCACGCTCGAGGAGGTGCACGAGCCGTTCCTGATCCAGCGAGGCCTGCTGCAGAGGACCGCGCGTGGCCGCATCGCCACGGCTCGCGCCTACGAGCACTTGGGTTTGCCGGCCCCGAGCGGCGTGGGGTTGTTCGATGACGCAGGGTGAGACTCTGCTCGACGGGCGCCTGCGCAACGTGCCGCTGCGCGAGCTGTTCCAGGTGTTGGCGACGGGCCAGAAGGAGGGGGCCCTGGAGGTCGGCCGTGAGGGACAGCAGGCGGTGCTGCTCCTCTCGGACGGACGCATCCGCTACGCCAGCCTCCGGCCAGGGGTCCACCTGGGCGAGGTGTTGGTGCGCATGGACCTGCTCTCCACCGCCGAGGTCCAGGCCATCCTGGCGAGCCAGCTGCGCGAGAACGCCGGCGCCCCGCTAGGGCTCGCCGCCCTGCGCGCCGGCCTGCTAGACGAGTCGCAGCTGGCGGCGGCGGTGCGGCGGCAAGTGAGCGAGGTCGTCGCTCAGCTGCTCACCTGGCGCGACGGCACCTTCCGCTTCGTCGAGACCGCCACCGACAGCACCTACGTACCCGACGACCAGGCGGTCGACGCCATGGCGATCCTGCTGGAGGTGGCGGGGCAGCTGCAGGACGAGGACGCGGCGCGGGTCGAGCCCGGAGCGGTGTTCGAGCGCTCTGGCGACCCGACCACCGTCACACTGCCGGACGGGGCCTGGGAGGTGCTCGAGCAGGTCGACGGCCGCCGCAGCGCGAGGAGCCTGGCGGCCGACATCGAGCTCGCAGAGCGCCGCGTCTACGCCGTGCTGGGGAGGCTGGAAGCCGTGGGCGTGTTGCGCCGCCTGCCCGTGGAGCCCGAGGAGCCGGTGGTGCTCGTGCTCTGTCCCAGCGAGGCCGTTCAGCGTCTCATCGGGCTGCTGGTCGAGCGCAGCGGTGGCGTGCCCGTCATCGCCCAGAGCGCGGAGGCTCTGGGCGCGGTGGTGGAGCGGCGGCGGCCCCGGGCGGTGATCGTCGACGACGCGGGCAGCGGTTGGGAGCACGTGGCCGAGCTGCGGGCGACGCCCGGGCTCGCCCACCTGCCGATGGTCCTGTTGACCAACGCCAGGCGCGGTTTCTCCTGGCGGCCCTGGCGCCGCACTCGTGTCGACGTGCTGACCCGCCCCTTCGACGAACTGGAGCTGGCGAGCTGGTTGGAGCGCTGGATCCCGCGCAGCCCGCTGCGTGGCTGAGGCAGGCCGCGCTGCGGCCGAGGCCGGCTGTACCTCCTTAGCGCTCCTCAGCAGTAGCGTTCCCGACGCAAGCCTTGCACGCTCGCGAGGCACTTGTTATGCTCGCGCCATCGAACCTTCCCCGACCGGTCGCAACTGCGCCCGGAGATGGGGTGTGGGCTTGGGGGTGGCTGCGACCGAGGGTGTACCCAGGGTTCGACGGCGACCGCCATAAGGCGGCGTCTCGGGTAGTTTCGTGGCAGGACAAGGAAAAGAAGAGGAGTGGATAGCATGCGCAAGTTGCTCTTCAGTCTCACACTCGCGTTGGGCCTGGTAGTGGGCGCTGTGAGCGCTCAGACCGTCACCGTAGCCGCCGGCGCAGTGGGCCAGGAGCTAGAGCTGGTCCGTGCAGCCGTCGAGCGTTACATGGACGAGAACCCCGGCGTGACCGTCAACGTGCTCGACACGCCCGACCTGGCTGATGACCGTCTGGGCCTCTACCTGCAGTTCTTCGAGGCGCAGTCACCCGAGGTGGACGTCTACCAGATCGACGTGATCTGGCCAGGCGACCTGCAGGAGCACTTCGTCGACCTGTTCGAGTTCGGCGCGGACGAGGTGGTGGACCAGCACTTCCCAGCCATCGTGGAGAACAACACGGTGGACGGTCGCCTGATCGCGATCCCCTGGTTCACGGACGCCGGCCTGCTCTACTTCCGCACCGACCTGCTCGACAAGTACGGCTTCGATGGCCCGCCGGCAACCTGGAGCGAGCTCACCGAGATGGCGCAGACCATCCAGGACGGTGAACGCGCCGAGGGCAACGCCGACTTCTGGGGTTTCGTGTGGCAGGGTAACGCCTACGAGGGCCTCACCTGCGACGCGCTCGAGTGGATCGCCTCCAACGAGGGTGGCCACGTCATCGAGCCCGATGGTGTCATCACCGTCTACAACGAGAACGCC
>SKSV01000398.1 GCA_007122815.1 Trueperaceae bacterium
GAGGCCGTCCACGAACCACTTGAAGCCAACCGGGGCCTCGAACACCGGCCGGCGCAAGCGCTTCGCCACACGGTCGATCATCCCGGAGGAGACGAGGGTCTTGCCTACCCCTGCGCCATCGGGCCAGCCCCTTCGGTGGGCGAAGAGGTAGTCGATCGCCACCGAGAGGAAGTGGTTGGGGGGCAGCAGGCCTTCGCTCGTCACCACCCCATGGCGGTCGCCGTCGGGATCGTTGCCGAAGGCGACGTCGAAGCGCTCGGCCAGCTCGAGCAGGCCCGCCATGGCGTGGCGGGAGCTGCAGTCCATGCGGATGACGCCGTCGTGGTCGAGGGGCATGAAGGCGAAGCGCTGGTCGGTGCTGTCGTTGGTGATGGTGAGGTCGAGCCCGTGGCGCTCGATCACGCGCTGCCAGGTTGGCAGTGCGGCGCCGCCCATGGGGTCGACGCCCAACTTGAGACCAGCACCGCGCACCGCCTCGAGGTCGATGGCGCTAGCGAGGTCGCCAACGTACGCGCCCTGGAGGTCCGCGCGCTGCACCAGCGCGGAGCCAAGCGCTCGCCGGTAGGGCAACCGCTCTACGGCCGTGAGTCCGCCGGCCAGGAGCTCGTTCGCGCGGTCCTCGATCCACTTGGTGGCGTCCGTGTCGGCGGGGCCGCCGTGCGGCGGGTTGTACTTGAAGCCGCCGTCGTCCGGGGGGTTGTGCGAAGGGGTGATAACCACGCCGTCGGCCCAACCCGCCTTGGGCGGCTCGGCGGCCCGAAGCCCCGATCGCAGACCGTTACGGGTGAGGATCGCGTGCGAAACCAACGGGGTCGCTACCGGGCCTAGGTCGTCCTGCACCACCACGTTCACACCGCCGGCGACGAACACCTCGAGAGCGGTCCGGAACGCCGGGGTCGAGAGAGCGTGGGTGTCCGCCCCGAGAACCAGCGGACCGCTCACGCCTCGGCTCTGCCTGTACTCGATCACCGCTCGGCTAATCGCGGCGATGTGCGCGTCGTTGAACGAGCCGCGAAGCGACGAGCCACGATGGCCTGACGTCCCGAACGAGACGCGCTGGCTCGAGTCGCTCACATCGGGCTCGTCGGTGTAGTAGGCGGCTACGAGCGCGCTCACGTCCACCAGGGACGTCTCGGGAGCGCGTCGACCGGCATCTGGGTGGATGGACATTCTCGCCTGCCTCCTGTTGGGTTGGCGCAAGGTGTCGACAGCGCCGCCCTCGCGCTGTCGACACCCTAGCACCAGCGACCTCGGAAGCCCGAACCCGAGCTAGACGGGCTACGGGTGGCCACAGCGAGCGCCGCGAGCGCAGCCCTACCGGTCCAAGAACGTGACCGATGCTCAGTTATGGTTCACGAACGT
Source organism: Trueperaceae bacterium (assembly GCA_007122815.1). Lineage (GTDB taxonomy): Bacteria > Deinococcota > Deinococci > Deinococcales > Trueperaceae > CSSed10-48. The sequence goes on from SKSV01000398.1 coordinate 1,363, forward strand.
GAAGGATGATGGAGGGCCGATGCCCCAATCCCTCCCGATCCCCATCGAAGACACCGCTGAAGCCACGAGCGAGCGCGTCCAGGTGGTGAGCAGCCTCGCGTCGCTGTCCCTCCCCCTGATGTGGTCTCTACGGCAGCGCGCCATGCAGGTGTACGAACCGTTCTCCGTACGCCCCACGAGAGTCCTGATGATGGAGATGGTCGATCGCGGCGTCACCAGTCCGAAGACCCTGGCGGAGCTGCTCGAAGCCGTGCCACCCGCGGTGACGGCGATGGCTAACGAGCTCATCGACAAGGGCTGGCTGCTGCGCGAAACCGACCCCGAGGACGGACGCAGGGTGCGCTTGCGGCTGACCCCATCAGGGCAGGAGGCGCTCCGCTCCTTACGTCGCGCCTGGCTCGACGCCAGCCGTGAGGAACTCGAGCGTTTCGATCTCAGCGAGCTCAGGACCGTGCTGAGCGTGTTCAACCGGTTGTTGGGGAACACCACGTGAGAGCTTCGCGCAGCCTCATGCTCGTGTTGGCCACGCTGAGCGCGGTGGCGGCGCTCGGCCTCGCCACCGCGCGCTCCGCTGACGGGCCGGTGGCCGCATCCGACAGCCAGCGCTACGCCCCGCACAGCGACGGACTCAGCGAGCTCCTGGCGAACGTAGACGCTCACCCCGGGCTGCGCGCCGCGGCTGCAGCTGCGGAGGCCGCTGCGTTGCGGGTGGGAGCGGTTCGCTCTCCAGCGAGCTTCAACTTCGAGGTCAGCTTGCAGCGTCTGGCGGTGGAGCCGGCCAGCGACCCGTTGCCGCCTCCCTTCGACGAGCTCTTCGAGGTGGACGAGCGCAGCCAGAGCGCGAGCCTGACCGTGCTCATGCGCCCCTTCGTATTAGGTGACCTGCGCGACCTGCTGGACCAGCGACAGATCGATCTGGAGCGGGCCGAGCTGGCGCTGCGCGAGGCTCGAGCCGGCCTCGAGGCGCGGGCCCTGCGCGCCGCGGCGGGAGTCCTGCTCGCCGAACGCGGGGTGACCCTAGCGCGCGACGGCGAGGCGCTCGCCGAACAGGGGCTGCAGGCAACCCGCACGCGGCACGGCGTCGGAGCGGCGAGCGACATCGAGCTGCGCCGCGCCGAGCTCGCTCTCGCCGACGCGGAACGCGGCCGCGCCAGGGCCGAGCGGCAGCTCGCCAGCGCAGAAGCCGGACTGCGTCAGCTCGCCGGTGAAGCCCGCCTGCAAGAGCTACCGGCGCTCGAGCCGGTGCTCGGTCCGCCGCCCGAGCTGATCAGGGCGGCCCTCGACGTCGCCTTGGCGGAGGTGGGAGCACGCAACCAGGCGCGAGGGCTCCTGCCCACCGCGCAAGCTGGCTACACGTGGCTGTTCGACGATGGCGACAGCCTGACGCTGGGCCTGGAGAGCCGCACGCTGCAACCCGCGCTCACGTACGCCACGGGCAGCGGCGCGGGAGCCGCGGGAGGTTTCGGCGGGATAGGCGGGATAGGCGGGATCCCCGACGACGTTGGCGACCTCGACGGCGCCTTCCCTACCGTGCGGGGCTCCTTCACCGTCGGGATCTCGTGGAGCTTCTCGCCGCAGGCCGCGCTCGAACGCGAAGCGAGCGAGCGTCAAGTGGAGGCGGCGATCGCAGCGTTGGCAGCCGCTCACGACCGCGCCACGTTGCGCCTACAGAGCGACATCGACGCGCTGGCGCTCTCGAGCGACGCCCTCTACCTAGCCGAGCTGGAGCGCACCATCGCCGCGGACGAGGCCGCCGCCGCGGCACGCCGCTACGAGACGGGCGTGATAAGCCCTCTCGAGCGCGATCAGGCGCTGCTCAGCATGGCCAGCGCCGAACTCGCTTGGTGGTCATCCCGCGTCGACCACTTCTCCACCGTCCTGGACACTTACGTCGCCTATGCCATCCCCCTCTCGGAGGTCCTCGAGTGAACCCCTACACGGCACGCGGCGCCGTCAGCGCCTGCATCATCGGCGCATCGGCTCTCTTGCTGAGCCTAGCGTCCACCGCGCTAGCGCAACCGCTCGAGTCGTTCCTGGCGCAGGCTGAGCGTACCGTCGGCGTGGTCAACGCCGGCCTGGAACGCGACGACGCCAGGCGCGCGCTGCAACGCAGCGAGTCCGACCCCCTGGCCCTGCGACCGGAGCTGCTGCAGGCGCGGCAGCGAGCGCAGTTGGCCGAAGCGCAAGCGCAGCAGGCGCTCTTCGAGGCCTACGTGGAGGTGGCGGGCGCGTACTCGCAGGTCCGCGAGGCGGAGCTCCAGCTTCGCATCGCCCGCGCCGGCCGCGACCTAGCCGAGCGTGGTCTCCAAGTGGCGCGCCTGCGCTTCGAGCGCGGCAGCGCCACCGCCCTCGAGGTCCAGAGTGCCGAGACCGACCTGCGTGAGGCCGAGCGGGGCGTTAACGCCGCCCGTGACGGCCTGGCTCTGGCGACAAGCAACGTCGTCGGGCTGACGGGGCTCGACCTCGACGCCACCGAGCCCATCGCACGGGAACTGCTGGAAGCGTTTCGCGTGCCCGGCGACGAGGCACTGCAAGCGGCCGCCGCGCTCGCACCTAGCGTCTTGCAGGTTGAGCACGCTCTCGCGCTGGCCGAACTGCAGGTCGAGCTCCTCGACCCGAGCTTCGCGGCGCGCAGTCAGATCGAGCAGGCGGAGGTCCAGCGCGCTCAGGCGGCCGCTGGCGTGGACGAGGCGCGCCGGGGAGTGACCCTCCTGCTGCGCTCTCGTGCGAACACCTTGGCCTCGGCGCTGGAGGGCGACCGCATAGCGCAGGAGGCGCTCGCTCAGGCGATCGAACGAGAGGACGTCGAACGCCTCCGGCTGGACGCTGGCCTCATCAGCGAGCTGGCCTTCGAGCAGTCCCGCCTGCAGACCCTCCAGGCGGAGTTGCGCGCGATGCAGGCCGAGCACCAGCTGCTCTCCGCGGCGCTCGAGCTCCAGGCGGCCTCACTCTTGCCGCAGGAGGGGTGGCATGACTTCTAGCCCGCGCTGGCGAGTCCTTGCACTGCTCTCGCTGCTGGCGTTCCCGCTGGCGGCCTTGACCGCCTGCGGGCCAGGCGACGAGGGTGGCACGAGTGGGGCCGACTCCTCCAACGCTGGCGCGGCGGCGGCGACCTCCGCGACCGCCGCGACCGCCGAGAGCGCCCGCGCGGTCCGCGTCGTCGAGCTGGTGGAGGGCGAGCTGCGCGCCACCAGGAGGGCGTCGGTGACGATCCGCGCCTCGCGCGAGAGCCGCGTTGCCTCGAGCGCCACCGGACGCGTGGAGGAGCTTCTCGTGAGCGAAGGAAGCGTCGTCGAGGCCGGCCAAGGTCTCGTCCGCTTGGACGCGGAGGCCTTACGGCGTCAGGTCGAGAACGCCGAGTTGGCGCTCGCCTCGGCCCGGGTCAACCTCCAGCGCGCCCGCACCCAAGCGGTCGATGGCATGGCGCAGGCCGAGGCGGCTGCGCGCGCAGCGCAGGCCAACCTGGCCCTCACTCAGCGCCAGCTCGATGAGGCCGAGGCGTTGCTGGAGATCGGGGCGGTGGCGAGCACCGAGGTTCAAGCGCTGCGCGCCCAACGCGACCAGGCCCATAGCGCGGCGCTGCAGGCCGCTGACGCTCTCGCCCGAGCCGGGAGGGTCGAGCAGGAGGACGTCGCGCTCCTGGAGCTCCAGGAGAGGCAGGCGGAGGTGCAGTTGAGGCAGGCCCGCCAGTCGCTCGGCGACGCCACCGTCCGAGCCCCCTTCGCGGCGGAGGTAGCCGAACTCCTGATCGAGGCAGGTGAGTTCGTGGGTGCCGGCTCGCCGGTGGCCCGGCTGCTCGGCTTGGAGGCTCAGGTCGCGACCTTCTCCGTGCCGCCCGAAGACGTGGCCGCCCTCGAGCTCGCCGGCGAGGTCAGCGTGGAGTTCGCCGGCGCGAGCCTGTCCGTGCCCGTCACGCGCATCGAGCGCAGCGCCCAGCAGGCGCGCCTCAACACCGTGATCGCTACGCTCGCGGACGACGCTCCGCGGTTGCCCAGCGGCTCGGTGGCGGAAGTCCGTTACGAGGTGCTGCTGGGCAGCGGTCCGATCCTGCCCTCGTCCGCACTCAGCGCCGAGGCCGGCAGGACGTACGTGTTCAAGGTCGAGGAGAGCGAAGCCGGCACGGTCGCCAGGCGCAGCGAGGTGCGGGTGGTGGCGGAGAGCGGGAACCGGGCAGTGGTGGTCGGGGAGCCGGCCGACTCGCTCCCGCTCGGCACGATGGTCGTCGCCCCGCGCCCGCTCGACGTCCGTGACGGCACGCTGGTCAGGGTGACGGAGGTGGCCGCAGCACCGTGAACCGCTTGATCGCCTTCTTCGTCGAGCGCTTCGTGTTCGCCATCGCCATCTTCCTGGCGGTGGTGTTCTTCGGACTCAGCGCCGGCACGCGTCTCGGCGTCGACCTCCTGCCCGAGTTCGAGTTCCCCATCGTGGCGGTCAGCACCAACTATCCCGGAGCCGGTTCGGCGGAGACTGCGAGCCAGATCAGCGAACCGATCGAGGACAGCATCGCCACGCTGAGCGGCATCACCGACGTATCTTCCATCTCGGGCGAGGGCTTCTCACTGGTCATCGCGCAGTTCGAGTTCGACGTCTCGGTCGACCAGGCAGCCATCGACGTCAAGCAGCGCGTCGACCAGGTGGCGGCGAGGCTACCGGACGAAGCCAGCACCCCGCTGGTACAGAAGTTCGACCCCAACGACCAGCCGATCATGTCCGTCGCGGTCTCCGCCCCGGGCGAGGACCTCCAGAGCGTGCAGCGCTTCGCCCAGAACACGATCGAGCCGAGCCTGAGGCGCGTGCAGGGAGTGGCGGCCGTGAACACCATCGGGCCGGTATCTCGCGAACTCCAAGTGCTCCTGGATCCGGCGCGGCTACAGGGGCTGGGCCTCTCCCCCTCGCAGGTCGCCCTGGCGATCCGCGCCGCCTCCGTAACGCTGCCGGCCGGCGGTCTCGATCTCGGCGGCGAGAGGCTGCAGCTCTCCGTGCGTGCACAGCAGCGCACTCCCGATGACGTGGCCGAGGCAACCGTCGACCCCGCTCGCGGCGTCCGCGTCCGAGACGTCGCCACCGTGCGCGACACGCTCGCCGACGCGACGCGCTTCGTGCGTCTGAACGCGGAGCCGACCGTGCTGCTGGAGGTGCGCAAGACCTCTGGCGCTAACTCCGTCGCCACGGCGCGCGAGGTGCGCGAGGCGCTGGCGGGCGTGACTCTCCCGGAGGGCTTCGGGGCCACCGTCGTGCGGGACAACACCGTGTTCATCGCCAGCTCGGTGTCCGACACGGTCCGCGAGGCCGGCCTCGCCGTGCTGGCGGTGGCGTTCATCGTGCTCCTCTTCGTGGGGCGCCTGGGCTCCACCCTCTCGGTGGTGCTGGCCATCCCCATCACCATCACCGGGGCAGTGGCGGTGTTCGGGCTGCTCGGCTTCACCTTCAACATCGTCACGCTCCTTGCGCTCACGGTCGCGGTTGGGTTGGTGGTGGACGACTCGATAGTCATCGCCGAGAACATAGACCGCTACCGGGCGCTCGGCTTGGGCCTCAAGGATTCGGTCTTGAAGGGCGCGGGCGAGGTCGCCACGGCGGTGCTCACCTCTACGCTGTCGCTGCTAGCGGTCTTCCTGCCCATCGCCTTCCTGCCTGGCGTGATCGGTCAGTTCTTCAGCCAGTTCGGACTCTCGCTCGCCGCGACCATCGCGGTGTCCTACCTCGAGGCCATGTTCTTCCTGACCGTCCGTCTCGCCTACCTCCCGAACCCGATGCCACCTTCCTGGCGCGAGCTCCCGACCATCCTGAGGGGTCTCCCCGGCGACGTCCGCTGGGGCTTGGGCGCCTGGCGGCGTGGTCTGGTGTGGCTGGGCGTCGCGCTCCTCGCGGTGGCGGCGCCGGTGGCGGCCGCCGAGGGCTTACTCGGCTCCGCGGCGCGCGCGGTGACCGAACGCTGGTGGGGGGCACTCGCCTTCGGTACGGCCGCGGCGGTCGCGGCAGCGCTCACGCTGCCCGTTGTGCTCACGCTGCTGAAGGGCTCGCTGCGGCTCCTGTGGGGCATCGTAGGCGGCCTATTACGGCTCCTCCACGAGGTCACCGACACCGTCATGAGCCGGGTGCGCGAACTCTACGGGCGTGCCCTGCGGGGCACCCTCGAGCGCAGCACCATTGTGCTCGTGGTAGCAGCCGTGCTGGTGGGCAGCTTGGCCGTCATCTTCCCTCGCATCACCTTCAACTTCGTCTCGGAGGTCGACGCAGGGCAGGTCTCGGTACGTCTCGACATGCCGCCGGGCACACCCCTGAGCCGCACCGACCAGGTCGCTGCTAGGCTCGAGGGGGTCGCGCAGGCCGATCCCAGCGTTCGATCGGTCATCAGCACGGTGGGGTCGGGCGGCACCTTCGGCAACCCGAGCGCACAACGCGCCGACCTGCAGATCGAGCTCGCCCCAATGTCGGAACGGAGCCTCTCCTCGTTCGAGCTCGCCGATCGCCTGCGGCCCCTGCTGCAGGCGGCTATCGCCGACGTGCCCGAGGCCCGCCTGCGGGTCGGCTCGGACGACGGCGGCGCCGTACCTGTCGACACCGGCATCGGCCTGGTGCTGCAGTCGGACGACTTGAACCTCCTAGAGGAGCGCGACCGTTCTGCGCGCGAGCTCATGGAGGCCCACCCTTGGCTGCGCAACGTGAGGTCGAGCCTGGAGGGAAGCGTGTCGGAGCGGGTGTTCGTGCTCAACGCCGCGGCCGTCACCGGCACCGGGCTAACCACTAACGACATCGCCAACACCCTGCGTGCTTACAACGTCGGAGTCTCGGCCGGCACGCTCCGCGACGCCGGCGAGGAGACCCCCATCGTGGTGAAGGTGGACCCGGCGCTGGTGCGCGACGAGCAGACGCTGCTTTCGCTGCCGATCTACGCGAGCGCTCTCCGCTCGTACCTGACGCTCGGTCAGCTGGGTCGCTTCGAGGTCCAGGCGGCCCCGGTGACCATCCGCCGAGCCGACCAGGCCTACGTTGCGAACCTCAACGCCGACCTCTCACCCGCCTCCCCGGGGCAGTTCCAAACGCGTCAAGAGGTAGAGCTGAAGCTGGCCGAGGCCGGCATAGTCGACGAGCGAGTGCGCATCACGAGCGGCCTCGGTCCCGACCTCTTGGGAGATCTCGTCTTCTACGGGCCAGTGGCGTTCGCCCTGGCGATCGTGCTGAACTACCTGGTCATCGCCAGCCAGTTCAACTCCTTCCGCTACCCGCTCTACCTGCTTCTGCCGGTGCCTCTGGCGCTGGTGGGCGCGTTCTGGCTCTTCTTCCTCACCGACACTCCCCTCGACGTGATCAGCGTGCTTGGGGTGGTGATCCTCATCGGCCTGGTGACCAAGAACGCCATCTTGCTCCTCGACGTGGTCGTCAGCCAGATGCAGCGCAGCGAGACCCTCGAGCAGGCCCTCGTGCGCGCAGGCAAGCTGCGCTTGCGACCAATCCTGATGACCGCGCTGACGGTGCTGATGATCTCGGTGCCGCTGCTGCTGGGCGTGGGCGAGGGCACGGAGTTCCGCCAGCCGCTCGGTTTGGTGATCCTGGGCGGCGTCGTGTCGTCCACGTTCTTGACGCTGTTCGTTGTCCCGGCGGCCTTCTACCGCTTCGAGCGCTCGCGCTTCGAGGGCCGGGACCCGCCGCCAGCGCC
>SKSV01000120.1 GCA_007122815.1 Trueperaceae bacterium
AGACGGGGATGACGCTAACGGGCGGCATCGCGTTGGTGTTCGGCGGGCTGTTCATCGCGCCTGGCGGGTTGTACCCTCGCGCGCGCAGGTGGTCGGTTCGTGAGCTCGGTCCGCAGTTCGCGTCCGTGGCGGCTGCCGGCGTCGCAGCGGTCTTGGTGCTCGGTTGGGCGGCGTTCGGGCTAGTGCAGTTCGGGTGGTGCCCTGCCCTCACGGCGCCGGTCCTGTCCTACGCGCGTCTGCTGCTGCTCTTCGATGTCTTGCTGCCGTTCTTCCCGATGACGGCGTTCGCAGGTCGGCGTGTGTTGGAGGCATCGCGGGTCACGTGGGTTCTGCTCGCGCTCGCCACGCTGGTGCTGTGGGTCGTGTCGGTGATCGCGTGAGTCGGGCATGCATGATGTAGTACGGGCACTCACGGCTGCGGACACCTGCGAGAAGTGCATATGCTTTGGTGTTGACATTGGTCCGAGAGGATCGTCACCGACCTCGACCGATGGCCGGGGCGGCACGGCCCGCTTGTCGAAGCGGGCGAGAGGAGCGTGTTCCATGGCCTACGAGTGCGAACTCATCGATCAGCAGTCACGACCGACACTGGTCGTTCGGCTGCGCACCGCAGTCGAGCGGTTCCCGGAGGTCCTGGGTCCGGCGTGGGGGTCGGTGATGGCCTGCGCTGGGAAGGTGGGGGCCACGCCGACCGACGCGCCGTTCGTTGCCTACTACAACATGGACATGCAGGACCTCGACATCGAGGTCGGCTTCACCTTCGCGCAGCCGCTCGAGGGGGAAGGCGACGTGCGCCAGGGCGAGATCCCGACGTGCAAGGCGGTGCAATGCATGCACATGGGGCCGTACGACGAAGTGGGCTCCGCCTACGAGGTGATGGCGATGTGGATCGCGGAACACGGGCTTCAGCACGCCGGCCCGTCCTTCGAGTTCTACCTGAACGACCCGCAGGAGACGCCCCCGGCCGAGTTGTTGACGCGGGTGGTCATACCGGTGCGGTGACGCACACCGCTGGCGGATACCAGGCGGCCGTCTCGGCGCGCTCCTCAAGCAACCCGACTCGACAGCGGTCGGCGTAGACGCTGCCGGCCGTCGGCCATGGCGATCACCGCCACGACGAGCCAGAGCAAGGCTCCCCAAGCGAGCAGGAAGGTCAAGAGGGGTGCGCCGGTCACGGCAGGTTGGAGGATCAGCACGCTGGCCGTGAGGCTAGCGTGCATGATCATCGCCACGGGCAGGCTCTCGGTACGGTCATGAACCCACGTCATGATGATCCTGAAGGCGGGCAGCCAGGCGAAGAGCTGTGCGGTCAGGATAGCGAGCTCGAGGATGCCGGAGGGCATGCCGCCTCCCCAGATCATCACGAGGAAGTGCCAGGCTCCCCACGCTACTCCCACGATGAGCCCGGTGGTCAAGACGCCATGGCGCGTCCTCGAGGCAGGTACGGCGAACCCCGTCCAGCCGAGCTCCTCGAAGATGCCGACCACTAGCCCCACCCCGAGACCCAGGAGCAGGAGCGACGCCGTGTCGCTCGTCGTGATGATGCTCGGGAGGTGACCTTCTGAGAAGGGGGCGAGCGCCAGGAGTGTCGCCGCCAGCGAGAGCGGGGCGGTCAGGAGCGCGACCACGTACCAGCGAACCTCCGCGCGCCACCTGAGCAGCCGGGACAGGAGCTCGCGAACGCCCGCGCCGCCTCCGACGAGGCCGGTCACGAGGATGGCCGCGACGCTCGGGCCGGCGAGCATCGCCAGGTAGACGAACGGCATTCGGGCCTCGAGTGGCTCCGACGTGCCGGAGAGCCCGTCGAGCCCGACCGTGACAAGGATGCCGCCCCAGGAGATCGCGATCGTCAGGGCGAAGTACGTCAGCAACGGCTTCGATCTGGCGAACGCCGCCAGCTGGGTCATCGGTGTCCTCCGCGGGTTGTGGTGATGAGGTGGTTCGCATCGTGTTGGGCCGATCTCGGCTATAGGCAAGTATGACTCGGTCACGAACACCAAGGTGCCCGAGGCCGGCAATCGCGCGCAGGCAGCGCTTGGTCAGCGGCGCACCCCGCCGCAGCATCAGCTCAAGAATGTGATATCATATTGATTGCACTGCGGGTCGCACGGCCGCTCAGGAGGACGAATGACCACCATCGATCCCTCACCCTTCGCGCTCGACATGCCCGTCCCTCAAGTCCGAGAGCGGCCCGTGTGGATGCTGCCGGGCCTCCCCGTCCTCGCGCTCGCGATCGCGCTGTCGCTGGCCGGCGGCTACGCGATCTACGAGTTGGCGACCGGCACCACACCGTTGTGGCCGGTGGTGATCGCCGGCGTGCTGTTCCTGATGGCAGGCATCCTCTACGGCGGGCTCACCATCGTGGCACCCCGCGAGGCGCGGGTCATCCAGTTCCTCGGCGCCTACACCGGCACCGTTCGCGAGCCCGGCCTGCGCTTCGTCAACCCGTTCACCACCCGCCGGAAGGTCTCGACGCGTATCCGCAATCACGAGACGACCGTCTCCAAGGTCAACGACGCCGACGGGAACCCGATCGAGATCGCCGCGGTGGTGGTGTGGCAGGTGGAGGACACGGCGCGAGCGGTGTTCGAGGTGGACGACTTCGTCCAGTTCGTGACCGTGCAGGCCGAGACCGCCGTGCGGCAGATCGCCACGAGCTACCCGTACGACGCGCGCTCCGACACCTTGCTGTCGCTGCGCGACAGCGCCGAGGAGATCACCGAGAAGCTCTCCCAAGAGGTCGCGGCGCGGGTGGCGGCGGCAGGCGTGAAGATCGTGGAGTCGCGCATCACGCATCTCGCCTACGCCAAGGAGATCGCCCAGGCGATGCTGCAACGTCAGCAGGCCAGCGCGGTGGTCGCCGCCCGGCAGCAGATAGTCGAGGGCGCGGTGGGAATGGTCGAGATGGCGCTCGAGCGGCTAGAGCAGCGCAGTGTCGTCGAACTCGACGACGAGCGCCGCGCGGCGATGGTCAGCAACCTGCTCGTAGTGCTGTGCGGGACGCAAGCCACGCAGCCCGTCGTCAACACCGGCACCCTCTACAGCTGAGGGGCGCCGGGCGGCGATGGCGGCGAAGGAGCGCAAGAGCGTACTGTTGCGACTCGATCCTGACGTTCACGAGGCGCTCTCGCGCTGGGCGGCGGACGAGCTGCGCAGCGCGAACGCGCAGATCGAGTTCCTGCTCCGCCGCGCCTTAGGACAGGCGGGACGCCTACCTAGGGGCGTCCGGGCCGACGTCACCTCCCTCCCGCGCCGCGGTCGTCCACCGAAGGGCGCCGACGGCGCCGACGAACCCGACGCCGCCGAGGAACCCGACACCGAACGCGGCGAGCCCGAGGCGGGGGATCCGCGTCCGGACCCTCACGAGGAGAACCCCTGAGGAGTGACCATGCGCAGCGCAGCGAGCGTTGAACGGCTCTCGAAGCGCTACGGGAGCGTGAGGGCAGTCGAGGACGTCAGCTTCACGATCGAGACGGGCGAGGTCTTCGGCATCGTGGGCCCCAACGGTGCCGGCAAGACCACCATCCTCGAGTGCATCGAGGGGTTGCGCCGACCGGACGAGGGCCGTGTCCGGGTGCTCGGCCTCGACCCGTGGTGCGAGCGCTACGCGCTCCGTGAGCGCATTGGCGTCCAGCTGCAGACTGCCGCGCTCCCCGAGCGTATCCGCGTCGGTGAGGCGGTCACGCTCTTCGCCGACCTGTACCGGCGCCGTGGAGACCCCGAGGCGGCGCTGCGCCGTGTCGGCCTCGCCGACCGACGCGGCGCCGCTGTCGCGCACCTCTCTGGCGGCCAGCGTCAGCGGCTCTTCATCGCCCTCGCGCTGGTGCACGAACCCGAGGTGGTGTTCCTCGACGAGCTCACCACCGGCCTCGATCCACAGGGGCGCCGCGACGCCTGGGACCTCGTGCGAGACATCCGCGAGCGGGGTGCAACCGTGGTCCTTACCACGCACTTCATGGAGGAGGCCGAGCGTCTGTGCGACCGCGTCGCGATCTTCGACCTTGGCCGCGTCGTGGCGCTCGACACCGTCGGGCGGCTCATCGCCTCGCTGGGTGAGGAGCGGCGCGTGGCGTTCACTCACATTGGCGCACTCGACGACGCGGCCGTGCGCGCCCTACCGGGCGTCGTGCGCGTCGAACGCCTGGGCGACCGTGTTGTCGTTTCGGTACGCGGCGCCGGCACCGCAGGGCGTGTGACGACGGCGCTCGAGGAGACCGGCGTCGCGTTCGACGACCTCCGCGTCGAGCGACCGACTCTCGAGGACGTGTTCCTCGCGCGTACCGGCGCACGCCTGCCCGGGGCCGATGCGCCGGAGGCGTGAGGAGGCGGTGCACATGCGCGCGTTCCGTTCCCTGGCCTGGCTGTTCGCGAAGCTCGCGCTGCGCGACCCCACCAGCGTGTTCTTCTCGCTGGCGTTGGCGCCCGCGCTCGTCGTCCTGTTCGGCCTCGCCTTCCGCGATGCTCCGGTGGCGCTCCAGAACGGCATCGGTGCGATGGATCACCAGCTCCCGGCGATCGCCGCCTGGGTGTTCGCCATGACCGGGCTGTTCACGGTGCCGATCACCGTGCTCACCCGCCGCGAGACAGGCACGCTCCGCCGGCTGCAGGCCACACCGTTGCGCCCAGCAACCTACCTCGCGGCCGACGTCCTCGTGCAGCTGACCCAGGCTCTCGCGGGCCTCGGTCTGCTGTTCGCCGTGGGCGTGATCGGCTTCGGCGCCCGCCCCACCGGCGCGCCCGTATCGATCCTTGCGGCGGCCCTGCTGGGCGCCCTGGCCTTCCTGGCGCTCGGGTACTCCCTAGCCGCCGTGCTGCCGAGCAGCCGCAGCACGCTTATCGTCGGCAACCTGTTGGCGGTGCCCATGCTCTTCCTCTCCGGGGCGACCGCGCCGCTCGAGGTGATGCCGCAGGGCGTGCGTGACGTGGCGGCGTTCAACCCGCTGCTCCACGCCGTGACGCTCTTGCGGGGCGCCTGGAACGGCGAGCCGTGCTCTAGCCTCGTGATCGAGGTCGCGGCCGTGGTCGCCCTGTTCGTTGCCGCGGCGCTGGTGGCGGTGGCGAGGTTCCGATGGGAGGTGTGATCAGGATGCCGAGGGACTCGTGCCGGTCGCAGCGACCCGTGCGTCGCTCCGGAAGCGACAGGAGAAGCGGCTGAACGATACAGGTTTGCACGGGTGCGTCCCGTACCCTGGCGACGACACGAACGAAGAGGCACGACGAGAAGGAGGAGAGTACATGGCACCGATGGTGAAGGTCATCGAGGTCCTGGCGCAATCAGAGACCAGTTGGGACGATGCGGCCAGAGTGGCGCTCGAAGAGGCCTCGAAGACGATCAGGGGCATCCAGAGCATCTACGTCAAAGAGATGCAGGCCATCGTCGAGAACGATCGGATCGTGAAGTACAGGATCAACGCGAAGATCTCGTTCGTTCTCGAGAGGGACAGCTGATCTCGCCGTCATCGTGCACTGCACGAGATGAAGACGCCGGCCGAGCGTGATCCGCGCCAGCGTCTCGGATAACACCGGCAGGTTCGGGCGGACGAGTTTGCCTTGACTAACTGCTCTGCCCTAACGCGTTGCGGCGTGCCGTTGGCGTTCGTTCGTTTGCCACGTCGGAGCGGAATCGGCCGGGCTCGGGCCCCTACGCGTCTACGCGCTAGTCGGCCAGGCCCGCTAGGTAGGAGGAACGACATGTACGGAGCGATCAGACGCATCATGGGCGTCGTAATCGTGCTCGCCCTCGTTGCGAGCACGTTGGCTGAGGGCGACGCTGGAGCGCCGCAGGACGAGGCTGCTGCCCGCCTCGTGGGCACTTGGGAAGGTCGCATCGAGACGCCGCCTCCGCTCGAGGTGGTCGTTCGGCTCGAACGCGAAGAGGACGCCTGGCAGGGCACCATAGACATCCCGCAGCAGGGCGCCTTCGGACTGCCGCTGGAAGGGGTCGCGCTCGATGACGACGCCGTAAGTTTCGTCATCGCCGGCGTGCCCGGCACGCCGACCTTCGACGGCACCTTCGACGCCGAGCGCCTCACGGGCACCTTCACCCAGGGCGAGGCGAGCTTCCCGTTCGAGCTCGAGCGTGTCGACGAGGGAGGGGCCCCGCTTGACGAGCCATCTTCCGAGGCGGCGGCGCCGGTCGCACCCGGCCCGGGGCCCGTGCCGGTCGACCCGGCCGGGACGCCGGGCGAGGCGGCCAACGTCTACGAGGATCCGGAAGGCATCTTCACCGTGCCCGTCCCGACGGGCTGGACGGTCGAGGAACGCGACGACCACCTCGCGCTGACCTCACCCGAGGGCGGCATCCGGCTCCACTTCCTCACCTTCGGCGAGGACGACCTCCAAGCCGTCATCGAGCGAGCGTGGGCGAGCATCGACAGCGAGTTCGACGTGCCGGTCGACGCCGTGCTCGAACCCCCGTCGGACCCCGGCATCGAGCGGACCGCGGTCGTGAACTACGACAACCCGAGCGGCATGGTGTACCAGGCGATCGCCCAGCTGCACGAGGGCGTGGCGCACGTGCTGTTGGTGGACGCGGACCTCGAGGCCGTGCAGCGTCGCGGCAGCCAGATCAACCTGATCTTCAGCGGGTACCGCATCCTGGCGCTGGAGGAACCCGACCTGACCGGCGTCGAACCCCTCCCCGTGGCCGAGGTCCTGGACGAGCTCGAGGTGTTCATCGACCACGCCCTGGAGGCGTTCGGCATCCCGGGCGCGGCGGTCGCCATCGTCCAGGACGACGAGGTGGTGTACGCCTCGGGGTTCGGGGTGCGCGGCGCTGGCGGCGAAGCGATGACCGCCGACACCCACATGATGATCGGCTCGACCGGGAAGACGATCACCACCATGTTGATGGCGGCCATGGTCGACGACGGGCTGTTCGACTGGGACACGCCGGTGGTGGAGGTGCTGCCCGAGTTCGCGGTGGCCGACCCGGAGTTGTCCGAGTCGATGGTGATGTGGCACCTGGTCTGCGCCTGCTCGGGCGTGCCGCGCCGCGACCTGGAGCTGCTGTTCAACGCCGACGAGATGACGGCCGAGGACGTGGTCGAGTCGCTCGCCACGTTCGAGTTCTTCACCGACTTCGGCGAGGTGTTCCAGTACAGCAACCAGCTCGTCGGCACCGGGGGGTTCGCGGCGGCCGCTGCCGATGGCGCCGCGTGGGGCGAACTGTGGCAGGGTTACGCCGACTCGCTCGAGCGGCGTGTGCTCGGGCCGATCGGTATGCGACAGACGACGCTGTCGTTCGGGGATGTGCTCGCGCGCGGGGAGCACGCGCTCCCGCATCAGCTCGACCTGGACACGGGCGGATACGTCGAGGTCCCGCTGGACGTCGAGCGGCTGCTCGTGCCGATCGCTCCGGCCGGCTCGCACTGGTCGACCGCTGACGACATGGCACGCTACATGCTCGCGCAGCTCAACGCCGGCGTGGCGCAAGATGGTACGCGCGTGGTGTCCGAAGAGAACCTGCGCGCCACCTGGGAGCCTACCGTTCCCATCACTGCCACCGCGAGTTACGGGCTTGGATGGGTCGTCGCCGAGTACCGCGGCCTGCAGGTGCTCAACCATGGCGGCAACACGCTCGGGTTCACCTCGGAGTTCGCGTTCCTGCCGGAGGTGGGCGTGGGCGTCTTGGTGCTGACCAATGCTCAGGGCACCAACTTGTTCAACGAAGCCGTGCGCGGGCGGCTCTTCGAGCTCGTGTTCGAGCAACCCGCCCAGTCCGAGGAGCTCGTGGCGTTCGGGCTCGAGCAGATCGAGCAGGCGCTTGCCGATCTGCAGGAAGGGCTGCTGCCGGTGGTCGACGAGAACGCCGTCGCGCCGTACCTCGGAGCCTTCTCGTCGCCTGTGCTCGGCACGATCACGCTTGCGTTCGAGCACGGGGTGCTGACGTTGGATGCGGGTGAGTTCCGCACCGAGCTGCGCCCATCGGCCGACGCCGAGGGCGAGGTCGAGCACTACGTCGCCATGGAAGGTCCGGTGGCCGGCGCGCCGTTCGAGTTCAGCGAGGAAGAGGGTGAGAGCGTGATCGTGCTCGGTGAGGGTGTGGTGTCGTACACCTTCGTGCGCGTCGAATAGCGCGGCAGAGTCGAACCCTGGGACGCCTCCGAAGCTCGGGTCCGGCCGTCAATGGCTGACCCGAGCTCAGCGAGGTCACTTCGGGAAGACAGTCTGCGGCACCGATCACCGGGTGCTGATGGCTCACCCGCCAGTTCGCGCCGGAACGCTCACCAACCCTGCCAGTGGCGCAAGATCTCACGTACCTGAGCGCTGACGTGATCGCGCGCCTCGTGACGCTCCTGGCCCGACGACAAGCGTGCATTGCAGTCCGTTTACCCGTGTCGGACGTGCGCGGCTACCGCCAGACGCACCGCTTCCGAGTCGAGCACCTTGGCCGCAGCGGAACGGCCGACGCGGCCGCTGTACTTCTGGCACGCGTGTTCGGCGATCTCGCGGGCTTCATGCCTGTGCGAGGCCATTGAAGCCGCATGAGCCGATCGCGGTGCGCACTGAGGCCAGTTAGGTCCGCCCTGGGGTCGGTTCGGGGGGTACGAGGCCCCGCGGCTCGTAGGGATGCCGGCGAGGCCTGGGGTCCGTCGCGGGCGGAGGGACACGGCCCGTCACGAGCAGAGAGGGCCTAGGCCAAGGCCGTGCAACCCAGGTGATAACAAGCTCAGGTATGGTGTTTTCACATGGTGCGTACGCAGATCAGCCTGACGAAGGAGGAGTACGCGGCCGCGAAGCGCGAGGCGCGCCGCCTGGGTATCTCCCTGGCGGAACTCCTGCGCCGTTCGCTTCGAAACACGCTGCCGGTCGACGAAGACCGGCCCTGGGTGCGCTATGCCGGCTTGATCGAGTCCGGCGACGCGGCGTCTAGCCAGAAGATCGACGAACTCGTGTATGGCCAAAAGGGTTGACGCT
>SKSV01000118.1 GCA_007122815.1 Trueperaceae bacterium
ACGGCTGGCCCCAGCGCTGCGCTGTCCCAGTCGGCCTGCTTGCCGCCCACCAGGACCAGCTCGGCGGCCTCCTCCTCGACGACGCCAGCCAGCAGGAACGCCAGGCTCAGCGGGTCCATGACGGTCTCGCCCTCCAACAACACCGCGCGGTCTGCACCCATGGCCAGCGCTGTCCTGAGGGCTTGCTCGGAGTCGCGGGCACCGTAGCCGAGCGCTACGACCTCGGCCTCGACTCCGGACTCTCGCAGTCGCAAGGCCTGCTCCACGCCGTACTCGTCCATCCCGTCGATCACGCAGGTGACGCCGCCGAGGTCGATCATGCCGTCCTTCAACCTCACGCGCGACTCCGCGTCGGGAACCTGCTTCAGTATCGTCACTATCTTCATGCGGCCTCCAGCTCGACGGGGACGGCTTCTCGACGCGTTTGAGCGGCAGTAGCCTGAGCGGCATTATCGCATGAGCGCACGCGCGATCACGAGCCGCATGACCTCGTTGGTTCCCTCGTAGATCTGGTTGAGCTTCACGTCGCGCATCAGCTTCGCCACCGGGTACTCGTCGACGTAACCGTAGCCGCCGTGCACGTTCAGCGCTTCCTCCGCAGCGCGGAAGGCGACGTCGGACGCGTAGCACTTCGCGATCGCGGACGCCGCAGCGTCGGGGCGGCCTCGATCCACCAGCCAGGCGGCGCGCCAGGTCGCCAAGCGGGCCGTCTCGAGTCCGATCGCCATGTCCGCGAGCTTGAACTGGATGGCCTGCAGGCGCGCTATGGGGGCTCCGAAAGCCTGGCGCTCGTGGGCGTAGCTGGTGGCCTCATCGAGCGCACGCTGCGCGACCCCCACCGAGCCAGCCGCGACCGGGACCCTGGTGCGATCGAGCGTGCGCATCGCGAGTGAGAAGCCCTCCCCCACTGCACCGATAAGGTTGGCTCGCGGAACGCGCACGTCGTCGAAGACGAGCTCGGCGGTGGGTGCGCAGCGCTGCCCGAGCTTGCCGTGGATGGGTCGCGTCTGCACTCCAGGTGTGCCTCGCTCGACCACCACCGCGACCACACCTCGATGGCCGAGCGCGGGATCGGTCGTGGCGAAGACCACCGTCCACTCCGCCTCAGCGCCGTTGCTGATCCACATCTTGCTGCCCGAGAGGGTCACCTCGTGATCGTCGAGAACCGCTCTCGTGCGCAGCGCCGCGGCGTCGGAGCCGTTGTCGGGCTCGGAGAGCGCGAAGGCGGCCAGGCGCGCGCCGCTCGTGAGCGGCCTCAGGAAGCGCTCGCGCTGCTCGCGCGTCCCCGCTAGCAGGAGCGGGGTGATGCCCAGGTCGGAGGCCATGAGGATCGTGTAGAACCCCATGCAGGCGTAGCCGATCTCTTCGGCCACGATCGCTTCGTCGAGCATGCCCATGCCCGAGCCGCCGAGGTCGCTGGGAACCCCGAGGTTGAGCAAGCCCAGCTCGGCGGCGGCGGCGACCTCCTCGTGCGGGTAGCGCTCCTCGCGGTCCCATTGCGCGGCACGGGGGAGCACCACCTCCCTAGCGAAACGTCGCGCCAGGGAGCGCACCTGCAACTGCTCGGGGCTGAGCTCGAAGTCGACCATGCTGGCCTCCAGGTCACTCGTCAGCTAGGACCGGCCCGCGACTGCCGCGCTCGAGCTCCCGGTACAGCTGGCGTCCGATTACTACGCGCTGGATCTCGCTGGTGCCCTCGTAGATGCGCGTGACGCGCGCGTCCCGGTAGTAGCGCTCGAGCGGGTAATCGCGGCTGTAGCCGTAAGCGCCGAAGACCTGAAGCGCCGCGTCGGTCACGAAGGCGGCGGTCTCGCTAGCGTAGAGCTTCGCCATGCTCGCTTCCTTCGTCACGCGGTAACCGCGGTCCCTCAGCCACGCCGCGCGGAGGGTGAGAAGCCGGGCTGCCTCCAAGCGTGTGGCCATGTCGGCGAGGGGGAACGAGACACCCTGGAACTCCCGGACGCTCACTCCGAAGGCCTGGCGTTCGTCCGCGTAGGCGAGCGCCGCATCGAAGGCGGCGCGAGCTATGCCCACCGATTGCGCGGCGATGCCGATACGGGCGCCGTCGAGCGAGCTCATCGCCATCACGAACCCCTGCCCTTCGGCGCCCAAGCGCTGATCGTCGCCGACGAAGCAGCCCTCGAAGGTGACGCTCGTGGTGACGGCGGCGTGCTGACCGAGCTTCGCCTCCGGCGCGCCAAAACTCATGCCCTCCTGCCCGAGTTCGACGACGAACGCGCTTATGCCGCGCGCTCCCGCGGCGGGATCGCTGGAAGCGAGCACGATGTAGAGGTGCGCCTCGCCCCCGCCGGTGATCCAGGCCTTGCTACCGTCGAGCTCGAAGCCTCCGGGTACCTTCCTCGCGCGCGTGCGCAGAGCGGCGGCGTCGCTGCCGGCGTGCGCCTCGCTCAAGCAGAAGGCTCCTATCCAGGAGCCGCTCGCCAGGCGCGGCAACCAGCGCTCGCGCTGCTCGCGGCTGCCGGCCTGAACGAGGAGCGTCTGCGGCAACCCGCTGGTGACGCTCATGATGGTGGCGTGGGAGGCGTCGGCGGCGGCTACCTCTTCGAGCGTCACCGCCGAGGCGAGGCTACCGAGGCCGGCGCCACCGTGCTCCTCGGGCGTGGTCAGCCCGAACAGACCCAGCTCCCCCATGCGCCTCAGCGTGGGCCAGGGGAAGCGCGGGTCACGGTCGAGTTCCGCTGCCACCGGAGCTATCTCGCTCTGTGCGAACGCGCGCACGGTGCGCTGCATGGCCAGCAGCTCCTCGGGCAGGGCGAACTCCACCGCGCTACCTCCTCGTCGGTCGGGCGCGACGCTACCACGCCTCGAGCGGCCGCGGCCGGAGGCGGTGGTTACGCGTCGAGACGGTCAAGCGTCGTACAACAGGGCATGACCGCGAAGGAGCTACTCTTCCGCATGCCCGATGCACTCGACCCCGTAGCCGCAGGCGACACGAAGGCCGTGGTGCAGTACGAGCTCTCCGAACCCATGCATCAGGTGCTCGAGGGTGGCACGGTGCGCACCGTCGAGGGACGTGCCGAATCCCCCGACCTGACGGTGAGGATCAGCGACGAGGATCTCGTCGCCCTGTTCGCTGGCCGGCTCAACCCGATGATGGCGTTCATGAGCGGACGGGTCCGGGTGAGCGGTGACATGGCGCTGGCGCAGCGCCTCGTCGGCATGTTCGATCAGGACAAGCTTGCCCCCTCGGCGTAGTGGTGGACACGGTGACCGACGAAGCTACCGCCGCGGTACCGCAGTTCGGCACTGAAGAAGCCGGGCCGGTCGAGCCACGGGAGGAAGGTACGGTCTCCCTCCCAAAGGGGTAGCTCCCCCAGGCGCCCCGTGGGGATCCAGTGCAGGCGTCCCTCGGGACCCTGCTCGAACGGTTCACCCCGGAACGAGTTCACCAAGTACACGAAGCTGTACACGTCGCTGACACCGTCGAACGCCGGGAACGTCAGGCAGCCCTTCAGCACAGCGTCCTCGACCTCTATCCCGGCCTCCTCGCGCACCTCGCGCTGCAGGCACGCCTCGGGGCTCTCCCCGGGCATGAACTTCCCACCGAGTCCGTTCCAGCGACCCTCGTGCAGGTGACCGAAGGGTGTCACGCGCTCGAGCATGAGCGTCTCCCCGCCGCGCCGCACGTACGCCAGGGTGGTGAGATGGAAGCGGTGAGGTGGGGTGTGCCCTGGGTCGCTCACGCTGCCCGCTCCAGACGCCGGCGCTCCGCGGCGAAGGCGGAGCGCAGTTCGTCGCGCAGCCCCACGTCGTCTACGAGATCTTGCGCTCGAGCGACTCGCACGCGGCACCGACCCACTCCGCTGACGTCGATCTGCCGCGCGAGGGCCCGACCCAGCAGCCGGCTGGCTACAGCGAGTTCCACAGCAGCCAGCGTCATGGTGCTGCGCTCGCGAGCACCGCTCTCGCGCTCGAGAACCAGTTGCGCTTCGACGCCGCCGGCGGCGCGCTTGAGGAACACCTGCTCGAGCTCCGCCCGGAGCCTCACTCGGGATGCTCCTGATCGAGGCCGAACGCGCTATGGACGGCCCGAAGCGCGCGCTGCGCGGTGTCCTTGGGGATGATCACCGAGATGCGCACCTCGGAGGTAGCGATCATCTCGATGTTGGCACCCGCGCTCGCGACCGCGTCGAACAGCCGTCCGGCCAGCCCGGGGGTGGAGCCGATGGCGACCCCGACGATGGAGAGCTTCGCGACGTCGTCGTCGGCGCTGACCGAGCCGCCGCCTATCGACTCGAGCACGGGCTCGACGGCCTCCACCGCCTCCTCCGCCTCGTCGCGCGAGACGGTGAAGGACATCTGCTGGCGGCTGTCACCAGCTCCGGGCACACCCTGGATGATCATGTCCACGTTCACGCCAGCGGCTCCCAGTGCCGCGAAGATCCGCGCAGCCACACCCGGCACGTCCGGCACCCCGATGACGTTGATGCGGGCGTGCTGGTCGTCCAGCGCCACGCCGGTGACGGGGCGATCGGTCTTCATGGCTGCCTCCTGAGCGCTCGCGCGCGCGAGCGAGGTGACGATAGTGCCGTCATGGAAGGTGAAAGACGAACGCACGTGGATGCGGATCCCGTAACGGCGCGCGTACCAGACGCTCCTAGGGTGGAGCACCTTGGCCCCCAGCGCGGCCAACTCCAGCATCTCGTCGTAATCGATGCGATCGAGCTTCGTGGCGGAGGGAACGAGGTGCGGGTCGGTGGTGTACACGCCGTCGGTGTCGGTGAAGATCTGGCACTCCGTGACACCGAGGGCAGCCGCGATCGCCACCGCGGTGGTGTCGCTACCGCCCCGGCCCAAGGTGGTCAGCTCACCACCCGGGTCGACGCCTTGGAACCCGGCGATCACGGCCACGTCGAGATCCTCGAGCGCTCCTGCGAGCGCCGTAGGGTCGACCTGCAGTATGCGCGCACTGCCGAAGACCCCGTCGGTGAGGAAGCCCGCTTGCGCGCCACTGAAGGAGCGGGCGCGCACCCCCTCTTCGTGTAGCGCCAGGCAGAGGAGCGCCATCGAGACCTGCTCTCCGGTGGCCATCAGCATGTCGAGTTCCCGACGATCGGGCCTCGCGCTGAGCTCGCGAGCCGTCGCCACCAGACGGTCGGTGGTGTGTCCCATGGCCGAGACCGTGACGGCGACCTTGTGCCCCTGCGCGACCTCGCGTGCCACTCTGGCGGCGACCTTGCGCATGCGCTCCAGGTCGCCCAGGCTGGTGCCGCCGTACTTCTGCACCACCACACCGGGCAACAGTGGGGCCAGCCCCTCGTAGCGCTCTACGTCGGCGGACTCCATGGCGCCCGAGCCTACACCGCGCCGCGCTGCGCGGCAACGCTCCCCTGTTAGACTCCGGCATGCCTGAAACGCCTGGATCGCCATTGCGGGTGGCGGTGGTAGGCGCGGGGCCCTCCGGGTTCTACGCCACCGACGCCTTGCTGAAGGCCCGCCAAGACGTGAGCGTCGACCTCATCGACCGCCTGCCGGCCCCCTTCGGCCTGGTGCGCTACGGTGTCGCGCCCGATCACCAGAAGATGAAGTCGGTTACGACCCTGTACACGAGGACCGCCAGCGACCCGCGGGTGCGTTTCCTCGGCAACGTGGAGGTGGGCAAGGACCTGAGCGTCGACGACCTCAGGCGGCACTACCACGCCACCGTCTTCGCTTACGGAGCTCCGGGCGATCGCCGCTTGGGCATACCGGGCGAGGACCTCGTGGGTAGCCTCCCGGCGACGGACTTCGTGGCCTGGTACAACGGGCACCCCGACTACGAGCACATCGACCCGCCCCTAGATGGCCACACCGCCATCGTCATCGGGGTGGGCAACGTCGCGGTGGACGTCGCGAGGATCCTTGCCAAGACAGCCGACGAGCTCGCGGGTTCCGACATCGCCGACCACGCCCTCGAGGCCCTGCGCGCGTCCAAGGTGCGCGAGATCGTGGTGCTCGGTCGCCGCAGCCCTGCCGAAGCGAAGTTCACCACCAAGGAGCTGCGCGAGTTCGGTGTCCTGGAGCACGCGGACGTCGACGTCGACCCGGCCGACCTGGAGCTGCATCCCGCGAGTCGCGAACGCGTGGCCGAGCACTCGACCGAGGAGCGCAACCTCGAGGTGCTGCGTTCGTTCGCCGAGCGCCCCGCGCGCGACGCGCACAGGCAAGTGTCGTTCAGGTTCTTGTACTCGCCGCGTTCGCTGGAGGCTGACGAGTCCGGCGAGCGCGTGGGAGCGATCGTCGTGGAGCGCAACAGGATCGAAGCGCGCGAGGACGGCTCGCTGGCAGCCGTCGGCACTGGGCAGACGGAGCGTTGGCCCGCGCAGCTGGTGCTGCGCTCGGTGGGCTACCACGGCAGTCCGCTGCCAGGCATGCCCTTCGACGAGCGCCGCGGCATCATCCCGAACGAGAACGGGCGCGTTCTGGACCAACCCGGTGGCGACCGCGTGCCGGGCTTCTACACTTCGGGTTGGATAAAGCGCGGGCCTAGCGGAGTCATCGGCACGAACAAGGCGGACGCGCTCGAGACGGTGCAGGCGCTGCTCGAGGACGAACTCCTCACGCCGGAAGACCCGAGTCCCGAAGCGGTCGACGAGCTGCTGGCCGATCGCGGCGTGTACACCATAGACTTCGACAGCTGGCGACGCATAGACCGGATCGAGTTGGCCTTGGGCGACGAGCACGGCCGGCCGCGCGTGAAGATTGTTTCGCGCTCAGAGATGCTGGCCGCCGCGGCTGCTGAGGGCGAAGCAACCCAGGATTTCTGAGCTCCGCCCACCAGCATGGGAGCGGCACGGGAGCCGCAGGCGAACCGCCGTGCTAGCATCACCGACGACGCCGGCCGACGCGCCCGTGTGCGCACCCAGTTCGGCGTATCCACATACGAGGAGGTCAGGCCCTTGGCGTCGACGGCTTCGCGCCGGCCCCAGGAGCAGGTGGTCCGCGGAGGTTCCGAGACGCCACTCTTGAGCGTCCAGGGCCTCTCGAAGGACTTCGGCGGTCTGCGGGCCGTCAACGCGTGCAGTTTCTCGGTGAGCGCTGGGAGCATCACAGGCTTGATCGGACCGAACGGGGCGGGTAAGTCCACCCTCTTCGGCCTGGTGTCGGGTTTCCTCGTTCCCGACGAGGGGCGGGTCTTCCTGGACGGAGACGACATCACCGCTCTGCCGCCCCACCAGGTGTTCGGGCGGGGCCTGTGCAGGACCTTCCAGATCCCGCGCGAGCACGGTAGCCTCACGGTCCTCGAGAACCTGATGCTGGTGCCCCCGAACCAACTAGGTGAGCGTTTCTGGAACCCGGTCCTACGGCCCGGCGCCGTGCGCCGCCAGGAGCGTGAGATCCGCGCCAAGGCGATGGATGTCCTCGAGTTCCTGACACTGGATCACCTACGTGACGAGTACGCCGGCACGCTCTCGGGAGGCCAGAAGAAGTTGCTCGAGCTGGCGCGGACGCTGATGGCCGATCCTCGCATCGTCTTGCTGGACGAGCCCGCGGCGGGCGTGAACCCCAGCCTCATGGCGCGCATCCGCGAGAACATCGTGCAGCTCAACCGCGAACGCGGCATCACGTTCTTGCTCATCGAGCACGACATCCCGCTAGTCATGGGCCTTTGCGACCCGGTGATCGTGATGAACCAGGGCACGAAGCTGGCCGAGGGGCCGCCTGCCTCGGTGCGCAGCGACCCGCGCGTGCTCGAGGCCTACCTCGGAGGTCAGCATGGCGTTGCTGAGCGTTGAGGGTCTCACCACCGGTTACGGCGAGATGGAGGTCCTGCGCGACGTCTCGCTGCAGGTCGAGGAGGGGAGCATAGTCTCGATCATCGGCCCCAACGGGGCCGGCAAGTCGACGGCGATGAAGGCGGCCTTCGGTCTCCTCAAGCCCTGGAACGGCTCCATACGGCTCGGGGAGCGTGAGATTGGTGGTCTCACGGCCGACAAGATCGTGCGCCTCGGGATGTGCTACGTCCCGCAGACGGACAACGTGTTCCCGTCTCTCACGGTCGAGGAGAACCTGGAGATGGGCGCCTTCGTGCTGACCGGACCGCTCAAGGAGCGCAAGGAGCGCGTGTACGCTCTCTTCCCGCGCCTGGCAGAGCGGCGCCGCCAGCGCGCCGGCAAGATGTCCGGGGGGGAACGCCAGATGGTGGCCATGGGTCGCGCCCTGATGCTCGACCCTAAGCTGTTGCTACTGGACGAGCCATCGGCCGGCCTGGCGCCGCTCCTGGTCGACATGATCTTCGAACGGATCCTCGACATCAACGCCAGTGGCGTATCGGTGCTCATGGTGGAACAGAACGCGCGCAAGTCGCTCGAGCTCGCCCATCATGCGTACGTGCTCGTGAACGGCGCCAACCGGATGGACGGCAAGGGTTCCGATCTTCTGGCCGACCCCGAGGTGGGGCGGCTCTTCCTGGGAGGCTGACGAGGTGCGAGGAGAGGCATGGGTACGATGAGCGGAGCTCTCACGGCGCGGCCGCGCGTCGGCGAGCGCCTCAAGCGCCTCGTGAGCAGCCGCAGGGGCTTCGCCGCGATCCTGGCGCTCGTGGTCCTGGCGTTGTGGGCGCTGGCCCTGTACCAGGGCGTGCCCGGGCAGCGGGTCCTCTCGCTCGCGGTTCGCGGCGTAATGCTCGGTGGCATACTCGCGCTGGGTGCGATCGGACTGTCGCTCATCTTCGGCGTGCTCCGCATCCCCAACTTCGCTCACGGCGACATGATGACCTCGGGCGCCTACATCGCCCTCCTGGTAGTCGGACTGCTGCCGCTAGGGGCGCCCCTGGCCCCCTTCTCGTTCGGTTACGAGTTCCTCGTCGCCCTCCTCGTGGCGATGCCGTTGGTCGGCCTGCTCGGCTACGGGCTGGACCGGATGGTGTTCAGGCGGCTGCGCTCTAGACGTAGCCCTCCGGTGATCATGGCGATGGC
>SKSV01000270.1 GCA_007122815.1 Trueperaceae bacterium
CGTCGAGCAGGAGTGTCGGGTTGGTGGAGCCGCCCAAACGGATGGAGCCGGTGTTGAGCACCTCGAAGACGTTGTTGGCGTTTATCAGCGAACCCGCTCCGGTGGACTTGATGAGCAGGGCCGGACCGCCACCTGAGTTGAGTATCCCGACGGCTGCCGCGTCGTTGTCCTCGTGCGTGGCCTGGAACATCGCGGTGAACCCGTCATCATGGGGGTTCACGGCTCCGAGGGTGGTGGCCAAGGCGCCTTGCGAGAGGGGGATGGCGTCGGCGGTGATGACGAGCGGCCCGCTCATGGTGTCGCCGTCCTTGTGCACGCGCTCGTCTACGGCGTCTGAGGCGGCTTGGAAGTTGTCGTTGAGCAGGTCGTTGAGCGCCGCGGCCGAGAGGATCTCGCCGTCGGCGAAGGTGGCGGCTTGGTAGCTGAACGATGCAGCCCAGACACCGAGACCCAGAGCGAGGGCGAGGACGACGGTTAGCACGCGTTTCTGGGGTTGCATGCGGGTTCCTCCAAGATTCGAGATGGTGCTGCGTGGCCGTGCCTCGGGCGGCCTCACGGGCCGAGCCTGCAGGCGCCGAAGCGCGCGGTGCCGAACACGCACAGCTGGGTCACCTCTGGGGCGGTGGTGAAGCTGAACTCGTGCGGCGCGCCCAGGGGGGTGCCGTCCGCGCCGCTGGCGCTCGCGGCGATGGTGAGGGTGTAGGTCGTCTCCGGTGTCAACTCGCTCTCGGGTGTGCACGTCAGCGTGGTGTCTGTTGCGTCCCACCCGAACGTGCACGTGATGGGTGGCTGGCTCGAGAACGCGGCCTCGCTAGCCTGAGGGTTCATGGGTTCGGAGAACGTGACGCTGATGGGCGTGCCGATGGAGACGTCGACGCCACCGTCGCTCGGGTCGGTGCCGGTGACGCTCGGGGCGTCCGGCGCCGGCTGGTCGGCGGTGCTGAAGCTGAAGGAGAAGGCGTTCGCGAGGGCGGTGCCGCCCGCGTCCCTGGCCGCCGTGCCGATCGTGATCGTGTAGGAGGTGTCCGGCTGGAGGTCCTCGTCCGGGGCGCACGTCAGCGTGGTGCTGGCGGCGTTCCAGCTGAACGCGCAGGCCACCGCGGGATCGGCCGAGAAGGCACCCTGCGTTGCGCTCTCGTCCATCGCTCTGGAGAAGGTGATGGAGATGGAGGTGCCGAGCGCAACCGACTCGGCTCCGCCGGCGGGTATCGTCGCCGATACCGTCGGCGCGGTGGCGGGTGGACCGCCCCCGCCTCCGCCGCAACCTGCGACGAGGAGGCCGAGCGCGATCAGGCTCAGCCCGACTCGCGCGGCACGCCGCGATGCTGCGAACGTAGCGGTCATCTCGCTCCCCCTATCCGGTCGGTCGGCCGATGCCTACCGACCCGGCACCCGCCCCGGCAGGGGCTGGGGCCGCGCTCTCGCCAGCGGACGCAGTGGCTTGGCCCATCGCTGGATGCGCCACGGTCTGTTTGCGAAGCGCTAGCAGCGTAGGTCCGCGCTTCGTGCATGTCAACCCTCCGCGGGCACTCCGGAGGGGTCAACGCTCCGCTTGGATGGCGCCAGCCGCGAGCGCTCCCGCCGGATCCTCCTCGAAGAAGCGTCGCAGCACCGCGTTCAGCAGCCTCGTTCCGGCGCGCGTCGCGCGGAGCGTGTTCGCCTCGAACGCCAACAGCTCGTGCTCTAGCGCCACCTCCAGCGCTCGTGGGTAACGCTGCCGGGCGTCGACCCCGGTCCGGGCCTCGAGCCTTCCGACGTCCACGCCCTCGCGCGTCCGTAGCCCGGTCATCAGCAGCTCCAGCGCCAGCGTCGTGCCGTCGACGGGGGTGCGCTCGGCGGGCTCGGGGCGCAGCCAGCGCTTGATGGGTGGGCTGTGAGTGCGGACGCCGAGCGCCCAGGGCGGATCGCCGGGAGCTGCGGGCTCGAAGCCGGCCGCGCTCGGCCCCAAGGCTAACCAGTAGTCGCCGCGCCAGTAGACGCTGTTGTGCCGGCTCTCGAAGCCGGGTCGCGCGTGGTTCGAGACCTCGTATCGCGCGAGCCCGTGCCGCGCCAGCACCTCTTCGGCCAGGTCGAAGTCGTCCGCCGCGCGATCCTCGTCGACCTCTACCCCGCGGCGCGCGAAGGGCGTGAAGGGCTCCACCGTGAGGGTGTAAACGCTCACGTGCTGGGCACCGCTCGCGCCAGCGGCCTCGAGGTCCCCGCGGGCGTCCTGGCCGGGCACCGCGGTGATCACGTCTACCGACACTTCCAGCCCCGCCGCGAGGCCGACCTCCAGCGCTCGCAACGCCTCTGCGCCCGAGTGGCTGCGACCCAGGAAGCGCAGCACGTCGTCTTGCGTCGACTGCATGCCGATGGAGAGGCGCGTGATGCCCGCCTCCCGCCAGCGCGCCGCGCGCTCGAGGTCGAAGGTGCCGGGGTCGGCCTCGAGCGTCGTCTCCGCCCCGCCCAAGCCGCCCCAACCAGATCGCACCGCGTGGAGCACGCGAGCGAGCTCGGTCTCGTCCAGGTGGGAGGGCGTCCCGCCACCCAAGTACAGGGTATCGAGCGGTCCGGGGAAGCGTTCCGCCAGCACCGCCGCCTCGGCCTCCAGGCGCCCTAGGTACGCCGCCACGAGCGGCTCGTTGCGGAGCATCTTGTGGAAGTCGCAGTAGGGGCAGACCTGCGGGCAGAACGGCACGTGCAGGTACAACGAGCGAGGTGCTTCCACCTCGCCAGTGTAGGGGGCTCGACCACCTCACCGCGGTCGCTGCACGTGCAGCTGTCGCTTCGGGTAGCGCGACTTGGAGGTAGGCTCGCTCCGTGGCGCGCCGCGCTCAGCAGCGAACTCCGAGACGAACTCCGAGACGAACTCCGAGACGGTCTCCGCGTGGCGGAGGACGCTCAGCACGGGACTCCGGAGCGGGCCGCAGAGTGCATCGCGTCGAGCCTCCAACCAGCTCCGTGCCCGTCGAGCTCGCCGTCGCTCCCGGCCTGGCGGACCTCGCACTCAACGAGCTCCGTGAGATTGCGCGGCGAAGCGGCCTGCCGATCCCGGCTGCGGTGATGAGCGACGACGCCGTCGCCCTGGATTGGCCCGGCGAGGTGCGCTCACTGCACGCGCTCCGCACCGTCCAGTACGTGTCGCGCGTGTGGCGTTTCGAGGTGCCGCGACCCAAGGCGCTCCTGGGAGACGCCGCGTTGCGGGAGCTGAGCGAGGGTTTGGTCGAGCTCAGCGCTGCGGGTGAGGCGGGCTTCAGCGGCCTGAGGCTGTCGGCGGCGGGTCGGGATAGCTCGGTCATGCAGCGGCTGGCGCTGGCTCTGGCGGAGTCCACGGGCTTGCCGCTGCGGGAGGATGGCGACCTGCTGGTGCGGGTGAGGCCGGGCGCCGCGTCGGGTTGGGAGGTCTTGGCTAGGACGACACCGCGACCGCTGTCGGTGAGGGCTTGGCGCGTCTGCGATCGGCCCGGTGGCCTCGACGCGGGTGTGGCGGCGGCCCTCGTGCGCTGGGCTGGCGTGCGGGATGAGGAGCGGGTCTGCAACCCGATGCTCGGGAGCGGCACGCTGCTCATCGAGCGCGCTGTGGCGGGACCGGCCGCGTGCTTGCACGGCTTCGACGTCGATCCCGAAGCGTTGCGGTGCGCCGAGCGCAACGCCTCGGCCGCCGCGGTGCTCGCGAGGCTGCGGTTGTGGCAGGGCGACGCGACCGAGGTCGCGCCTGAGCACGAGCGGTACCACTTGCTGCTGGTCGACCCGCCATGGGGTGACGCGGTCGGCGACCCTCAGGCCAACGCCGCGCTCTACGCCGGCCTCCTGCGCGCCTCGGCGCGCCGCTGCCTGTCGGGCGGTCGCATGGTGCTTGTGACCCAAGAGGTGCGCCTCATCGAGCGGCTCCTGAGCGAACGAAGCGGTTGGGTGGTGCGCCAGCAGCGGCGGGTATGGCACGGTGGGCACCGACCGGTGTGCTTGCTGCTCGAGCGTCTGCCGCTCGCCGTGTGAGGAGGACGGCTCTTCGTCTGAGGGGCCGGCACGTCGTCCGAGGGGCCGGCACGTCGTGTGAGGGGCTAGAGTTGGCGTCCGTGACGCGTGCTACGCTGAACGCCATGCGTTCGGCAGAGCTCACGCGTCCGCGCCGCGACTGGCTGCTGCCGGTCGGCCGCCCGGCAGCCTCGCCGCTGTTCACGGGGTCGTGAGCACCGTGCCTCCCGACAGGCCGGACACGGATCGGGCCGGACGGCGCTCAGGGGCCTCCGGCTCCTTGATGCACAGACGTCCCAGCCACGAGATCACCGCCATCGAGCTGCTGTGGCAAAGCGTCTGGGTGCGCGGTGTGGTCTACGTCGTCGCGGCGGTCTTCCTGATCATCTTGCTGGTGACGCAGCAGAGCAGGTACATGTTCGCGCTCCAGGTCGGAGCGGTCGGGTTCCTTATCGCCTACGTGCTCAACCCCTTGGTCGACCTGCTAGGGCGCCTCCGCATCGGTCGGGGGCTGGCGGTGGTGCTCGTCTACCTGCTCCTGTTGCAGGTGTTCGTGCTCGGTTCGGTCTTGCTCACGCAGGTGGTCGCTGAGACCGCTCGCTTCGTGGCTCTGGTGCCCACGGGCATACAGGAGCTTGCCGGCGTCCTGGGGCGTGTGTCGGACTGGTTCGGCGGCATCATGGATGCGGCGCCGGACGTCCTCCAGGAGCGCTTCGGGCTCCAGATGACGGGCGAGGAGGTCGCCCAACGGTCTCAGGAGCAGTTGGCGGCTTGGCTCACGGCCTTGGCGGAGGCGCTCAACCGCTTCCTGGAGCGGGTCGTGTCGGAGGGGCCGGCGGTGCTGATGGCCGGCGCCACGAGCATCATCTCGACAACCTTCCAGGTGGTGTTGATCGTGATCGGCAGCGCCTACTTCCTCTACGACTACCACCGCATCACGTCGAACGTGCGGCGCTTCGTGCCGGTGCGCTGGCGTGACGTACACGACGACATCTCCCGCAAGGCCGACCGCGCGGTCGGAGGCTACTTGCGCGGGCAGTTGCTGATCACGATGATCATAGGGGTGCTCATCTGGATCGGCTTGACGCTGTCGGGCGTGCCGCTGGCGTTGGCGATCTCCTTCCTCGCGGCGGTCTTCAACCTGGTGCCGTACCTCGGGCCGGTCGTCGGCACCTTGCCGGCGGTGCTGCTCGGCTTGACGGTGTCGCCGCTGACGGCCTTGCTGGCGCTGATCGTCTTCATCGTCGCCAACCAGATCGAGGCTCACCTGCTCTCCCCGCTGATCCTCGGTAAGTCGACCGACATCCATCCCGTCACCGTCCTCATTGCCATCCTGATCGGGATCGGCTTCCTCGGCATCCTCGGCGCCTTCATCGCAGTGCCCATAGCAGCGTTCGGGAAGGTGCTGCTGGAGGAGTACCTGCTCACGCGGCCCGCTTACCAGGCGGAGACCGCGAGCGGACCAGGCCCTCCGAGCCAGTCCGGTGCCAGGCTGGACTCGGGCGCGAGCGAGGAGAGCGCCGGCGGGAGCGAGGCTGCTCCGGGCTAGACTGAGCGGCGTGGCGAGACGCACGTCTGAGAGCGCGAACGGTGGGCGCGGAGGTGCTTCTGCGCGGCGCGCCAAGCCGCGGCGCGCTGGGCGGAGTCTCGACCTCGAGGCCATCGGGCTGGTGTTGCTCGCTCTCGGCGCGGCACTGGCCGGCCTCCTGGTGCCAGCCTTGCCCAGCGGCGAGCTGGGCGAGCAGGCGCGTGCCCTGCTGATCGGCAGCGTCGGATGGGGCGCGTGGGCGCTGCCGGGCCCGTTGATCGTGCTCGGTGCGCTGTTCCTGCTGCGCCGCAACCCAGCTGGTTGGCCGCGCGTGCTCGTCGGGTACGCGCTGGTCGCGACCGGTGCATGGGGCTTCCTGATGTTGGCGGAACCCGAGGCTGCGGGCAGCTTGGGTGTGAGCGGGCGCGCGGCCTTCACGGGGGCCGCCGGGGCGCTCGCCGCCGTGCCGGCTTTCGTGCTCCTGACGATCGGCCTCGATCTGGTCTTCGCGCTGAAACCGACGCGTATCCTGCGCGGGTTGCTCAGGGCGGTCGTGAGGCTCGTTCGTGCCGCCTGGAAGGGCCTACTTGCGTGGCGCGTGCGTGCACGCAGTCGCGCTGCCTTCGCCGCCGACGTAGCCAAGGTCCGCCGCACGCTCAACGAGCTCAACCGCGACCTGGCCGCGCTCGAGGGCCTCTACCGCAGTTCCGGCGAGCTGTCGCGCTGGCGCGGCAGCGTGCAGGAGACGCTAGCTTCGCTCAAGCGCTGCAACCAGGCTCAACTCGACGACGCTCGTGCGGACGCCGAGGCCTGGGTCGACGCGGTGAGCGAGTTCACCCGCGACCGCGCCGCCGAGTTGGGCGAGCGCCTGCGCCACGAAGGCGCGCGTCCGGAGCTTCCCATCGCCATGTCGGGCCAGACGGGCATCGCCATGCCGGCGCGTCGGCTACCGCTCGAGGACTGGGCCCGGGGCCTGCGCGGCTGGCTCGATGACCCCTTCGCGGCGCGCGGCGCTGCGGAGCGTTCGGAGTCGACGGCAGTGGTCGGTGGGAGCGCGCAGGCGAGCGCTGCCGCGCTCGACGACCTCCGTAACGGCTTGATGCTGGAGCTGACCGCGCTAGGCGACCGCCACAGGCGCTTGACACGCGAACGTGATGCTAGCGAGCAGGCGCTGCCGCGCATGACGCCGCGGCAGCTCGCGCGCGCCTCCGCCGCACACGTCGAACGCGAGAAGGCGTACCGCGAGGTGGAGAGTGCGGCCACCACGTTGGCGGCGGATGTGCAGGTGCTCGACCCTTGGCGCGACCACCTCCAAGCCCTGGCGGACGCGGCCGTCGCCCATCCAGACGCCGAGGAGCTCCAGGAGTACGACGCGACCCTGGCAGATGCGTTGCGTGAGCGCGGCCGCTCCGAGCTGCGCAAGCTCGACAGGTGGTCCGAGGCGCTAGAGGCGGTCACCCTGCGCGCGCGGGAGGACCAAGCCCTGAGGGCGCGTCAGGCGCAGGCGCTGGAGCGGGCGGGGGCCGCCCGAACGAACGGTGAGGGCGACGCTAGGGGGGAGGCGCAAGGGGCCGCGAGTGATCCGGAAGGGGCCGTCGACGCGGCCCTGCTCGACGACCCGGACGTTCACGTCAGCGAGCACGCTGCTTGGGTGACCGAGAGCGACGTGGACGCGGCCGATGTCGACGCGGAAGCGGGTGGCGGTGAAGCGGGCGGCGCGAGGGCGGGTGGCGCGACCAAGAGCAGCCTGGAGGCGGGTGACGCGGAAGCGGAGCTGCCACCGGTGGGGGGCATCCCCATCACGCTTCCGGGCTTCGAGTTGCTCGACCCCCCCGAACAGGGCAGCGAGGACCCGAAGCTGCTCGCGCGGGAGCTGCGCGAGCGCGTCGCGAAGATCGACGCCACCCTGAACAACTTCAAGCTCGAGGGGCGCGTGGTGGCATCGGTGCGCGGCCCCTCGGTCACACGTTTCGAGGTCGAGCCCGCGGCGGGCGAGAAGATCAGCCGCTTCGCGAACCTCAGCGACGACCTCGCCCTGGCCATGGCGGTCGGCTCGGTTCGCATCGAGGCGCCGATCCCGGGCAAGAGCGTCATCGGGCTCGAGGTTCCCAACGCCAACCGGGAGCTGATCCGCTTCCGGGAGGCGGTCGACGCGCCGAGCTTCAAGCGCAGCGGTGCGAGGCTCCCGATCGTGCTCGGCAAGTCGATCGACGGCGACATGATGGTGGGAGACCTGGCGCGAATGCCTCACCTGCTGCTGGCGGGCTCGACCGGCTCGGGCAAGTCGGTAGCCATCAACGCGCTCATCGCCAGCCTGCTGTTCCGCTTCCTGCCCACCGAGCTGCGCTTCCTGATGATCGACCCGAAGATGGTCGAGCTGACCCCGTTCGACGGCATACCGCACCTGATCCGCCCCGTGGTGAGCAACCCCTCCGACGCTGCCGGGGTGCTTCTGGGGGCGGTCTCGCACATGGAGCGGCGCTACCAGATGATGTCGCGCATCGGCTCCAAGAACCTCGACCAGTACAACGCCAAGGCGCGCAACCTCGACCTCCCCGAGCTCCCCTTCGTGGTGGTGGTGATCGACGAGCTCGCCGACCTGATGATCACCTCCCCCAAGGAGGTGGAGGGCGCGATCATGCGCCTCGCGCAGATGGCGCGCGCCACCGGCATGCACCTGATCCTCGCCACCCAGCGACCCTCGGTGGACATCCTCACGAGCCTGATCAAGGTGAACGTGCCGGCGCGTATGGCGTTCGCGGTCGCTTCGGGTTTCGATTCGCGCACCATCCTCGACGCCATGGGCGCCGAGCGCCTGATCGGCTGGGGCGACATGCTCTTCTCGCAGCCTGGACAGGCGAAGCCGGTGCGTCTGCAGGGCCCGTTCGTCAGCGAGACCGAGATGCTGGCGCTGGCCGACTTCCTGCGCCGGCAGTACTTCGAAGACGACTTCGTGGAGGCCTACGGCGACGACTTCGAGCCCGCCTCGCTGCACGACTCCGACGCTACCGGCTTCATCGACTGGAACGACGACAAGCTGCGGCCCGCGGCCGAACTGGTGATCAACGAGGGGCAGGCCTCCGTGTCGCGCCTCCAGCGCCGGCTGCAGGTCGGTCACGCGCGCGCCGGCAAGCTGATGGACTCGCTCGAAGCGCTCGGGGTGGTGGGACCGCACACGGGCAGCAAGCCGCGCGAGGTGCTCGTCGCCTTCGACGAGCTACCGGACATCTTCGGGAAGTAGGTGGTTGGATGCCGCGAGTGACCATCACGCTCAGCGAAGAGCGTTATCGCGCCCTGAAGGAGACCGCGGCCAGGCGCCGCACCAGCATCAGGTCTCTGATCGACGAGAGCCTGGATCTCTCCGGGATCAAGACCCTGGAAGACGCTGCCAGACTGGTCGAGCGGGCTCGTGCGAGCTCGGGCCTC
>SKSV01000096.1 GCA_007122815.1 Trueperaceae bacterium
AGCTGCCGCGCTACCGTCGGCCGCGCCAGCGCCTGGTGTGTCGCGGCTGCCACGAGCGCCATCGGCGCGGTCAGGGACCGCGACCCCAACCGCTGCGGGTGGTCGAGTCGGCACGCCGCTAGCCCACTCACCTCAGGCCCTGGCCGAACCCGTCGGCGCCTCCCGTCCGAGCGTCTCGGGCACACCGAAGGCGAAGACGGCGGAGGCCCCCAAGCCGATCAGCGCGATCACCAGGGTCGCGCTCGCGAGGGTGACCAAGTCGGCTATCACCCCCACCGCCACCGGTCCACCCATGCCGCCGGCGTCGCCGATGAGTCGCCATACGCCCAAGAACTCCCCGATCGCGTCACGCGGTGCGAGATCGGCCGCCAGGGTCATCATGGTGCCTGAGCCGAGGCCGTTGCCGATCCCGATCACCACCCCAGCGAGCGCTAGCCCCAGGAAACCGCCCGAGAGCGGCACCAGCGCCATCCCCAACCCCTGTATCGCGAAGCAAGGCACGATCGCGTACTTCCGCCCCCATCGGTCCATGATGAAACCAGCCACGGGGAACAGCGCTAGGTCGAAGGCGGCCGCGATCGAGACCACGTAACCGATGGACTCGACGTCGAGACCGAGGGCCACCGCGCCGTACATGGGCAGGATGATGCGGCGGCCCGAACGGATGGTCTGCGCCATCACGAAGCCCAGACCGGTCACCGCCAGCAGCCGACGTTGCTGCACCAGCACGCGGCGCAGCGCCGCGGCGTGGCCAAGGCGCTTGCTAGGCTCCATGGTGGCGGCTGGGTGCTGCTCTAGGAACAGCACGCAGACCCCGAACGCCAGCCCCGCCACCAGAGCGAACGCCAAGAACGTCGCCTCCAGTCCGAACGCACCGCCGATCAACCCGCCGATCACCGGCCCCACCAGGAGCCCCAAGCGCTGAGCGCCACCGAACGCCGCGATCGAGCGGCCCCTGGCCGTAGCTCGCACCGACTCGGTGAGGTAGGCGTGCCGCGACAAGTTCCACATCGCGGCTCCGAGCCCCGCCACGAGCCGCAGCACGACCACCATCGAGACCGCGCCGAAGAGCGGGACCAACGCCACCGAGACCCCCACCAGCGCCACACCCGCGAGCATCACGGTCTTGCGCTCGAAGCGCCGCAGCAGCGCACCGGCCGGCAGGTCGCCGAGCAGCATCCCGATCGCCTCGCCGGCCAAAGCGAGCCCCACGAGCGCGAACCCCGCTCCGAGCTCCGCCACGTACAGCGGCAGCACCGGCACCAGCATGCCCTCCGCCACCGCCAGCATCACCGAAGGCAGGTACACCGCGAGCCACAGCTCACGCCCTCGCCACGCGCCGCCCTCGTCGCACGACGGCGCTGCGTCGGGTCCGGGGAGTCGAGGATGGGGGCGCGGCACGTACTCCAGCCTACGTGCCCGCCGTGGGCCGCCCGCTCCGTCGACGGGGCGACGGGAGGCACAACACGTATGATCAGCGCGTCCGATGAGCAGGCCGGGACCCAAGAAGCTTCGCCTCCCGCACGCGGGAGACGTGATCGCTGGCGTGACCCTCGCCTTCGTGCTGGTCCCGCAGTCGCTGGCATACGCCGAGCTGGCGGGCGTGCCAGCGGAACTCGGGCTGGTCGCCGCGGTCGTCGCGCCGTTGGCGGCGGTCTGGTTCGCCTCCAACCCCGCCATGCAGGTCGGCCCGACCGCGATGTCTGCAGTGCTGGTGTTCGGTGTTCTTGCCGCTCAGCTACCGCCAGGCACCATGGCGTACGCCGGCGCGGCATCGCTGCTCGCGCTCCTCGTCGGTGTGGCGCGCCTGGCGCTTGGCATGCTTCACGCCGGCTCGCTCGCCTTCGTGCTCTCCCAGCCGGTGCTCCGAGGCTTCACCTTGGGCGCGGCGGTGCTCATCGTCGCCTCTCAGGTCCCGCCGGCGCTGGGCGTCACGACCTTCGGGATGGGTTTGATCGGACGTGCCCTGCAGGCGATCACTACGCCCACGGCTTGGTCGCCCGGGGCCCTGGCCACGACAGTGCTCACGCTCGGCGTGATCGTGGCCGCGAGGCGCCTCCATCCCCTGGTACCAGGGGCCCTGATCGCCGTCGTGATAGGCACCATCCTCTCAGCCCGCAGCGGCGGTGGCCTGGGACCTGTGCTGGGCGCGATCGGCAGTGCCTGGCCCCAGCTCGAACTGGCGCTGCCCTGGGCGCTGATCCCTCAGTTGCTCGTGGGAGCCATGGTCATAGCCCTAGTCGGGTTCGCCGAGCCGGTGGCGATCGCTCGCCGCTTCCCCGATGGAAGGCGCCGATGGGACCCGAACCGCGAGCTCATCAGCCAAGGCATGGCCAACATGGCTTCTGGGCTCGCCGGCGCCTTCCCGGTCGGCGCCAGCTTCTCGCGCGGCGCCCTCTTCAAGCGCTCGGGCGGAGTCACGCGCTGGTCTTCAGTGATCACCGCGCTCACGGCGCTCGGGCTCGTAGCGCTAGCGCCGCTGCTCGAGGACCTGCCACGCGCGGTGCTCGCAGGGGTGGTGATCGCAGCGGTGCGCGAGCTGATACGGGTGCAGCCGATCGCTTCGCTCTGGCGCCTGGGGCGGACTCAAGCGAGCATAGCCTGGGCCACGCTGCTGTTGACGCTGCTGCTGGAGCCCAGGGTCGACCAGGCGGTCCTGGTGGGAGTGGCCATAGCCGTGCTGGTACACCTCGCGCGCGAGACGCGCGTGAGCATCGAGCACGTGGTGGACGGTGGCAGGCACGTCGTGAAGGTCGAGGGTGTGCTGTGGTTCGCCTCAGCCACACAGGTGGAGGACGCCGTGCGCGCCCTCTGGAACCGTCACCGAGACGAGCTCCCCTGGCGTCTCGACCTGAGCCGGGTCGGACACGTCGACCTCGACGCGACCCTGGTTCTCGCGGGGTTGCAGGACCAGGCCGCGGCGATGGGCGTCACCCTCGACATGGTCGGTGCCAACCAGCGCACGCGCGCGCGCTTGCGCCGCCTGGGCGTGGAGCGGGTCGGCGCGCCCGGGTCGGACGACGCCGGTTCGGCTGGCACGGCCGCGGCGGCAGCCCAAGCCAGCGCCGGTGCCGACGCTGCCGAGGAAGAGGCCGCGCTCGCCGATGAGCTCTGAGTCAGGTCCTGCGGCCGACGAGCTGCGCCATGCCGGGCAGCGTACGCAGCCAGCGCGGGCGTGAGGCTTCGAGCCCCGCTCCCTGCAACCACGCGCGCATCTCGGCGAGCGTGAACGTGCCGGCACCGCTGGTGGCCGCGAAGTAGAGGTCGAGCAGGGCGCCGAGGCGCAGGCGCTTCGCCTCCGCCGGCGTGGCAGGTCGAACGAGGTCCTGGATCACGTACACACCCGCGGGCCTCAGAGCACGAGAGACACGCTCGGCCAACGACCGGTTGGCCTCGTCACCGAGGTGATGCGTGAACTGGGAGGCCAGGACCACGTCCCACTCGCCCTCACCGAGGTCCACCTCGGTCGCGTCACCCACCCAGTGCCGGAGGCGCTCACCGAGCCCCTCGGCGGCGAGGAGCCCGGTCGAAGCCTCCACCGCCGACTGGAGGTCGAGCACCGTCGCACTCAAGCGCGGGTGACGCCTGAGCAGGGCTGCAGCGAAGCGCCCGTGGGCGCCCCCGAGGTCGAGCAGCTGTCGCGCCCCGCGCGGCACCGGAGTCCGCCGAGCCACTTCTGCCGACGAGACCCCCGCCAAGGCGTGAAGCCCCCGCTGGTAGCGCCCGTAGGCGCCAGCGTCGTGCACCGGGGGCGCAGGCTCCGGTGCGGGAGCCCGCGCACGCTCGAGGAGCTCGTGCATGCCGAAAGGCTCGCCGCTGCGCACGTAGTGCTCGTAGTGCTCGATGAAGCGCCACTCGTCGAAGGCGAAGAGGACCTTGTCGATGACCTCTGCCGGGGAGGCGCGCACCAACCAACGGCGGGTGTCGCGCGTGAGGCCGTAGCGCTGCTCACCCGCGGGTCTGAGTGTGCCCATGCCCGTCAACGCGTCCAGCAGCCGGCGGGTGGGTACGCTCTCCAGCTCGAGCGCGGCGGCGACCTCCGAGGCGCTGCGTGGGCCGCGGGCGAGCTCCTCGAAGACCCCGGCGCGGGTCGCCACCATCAGGGTACGTGCCCAGGCGACCGCGAGGTGGGTGTCGACCAGGGGCGTGGGAACACGGCCGAGCCGCAGCGCGAGCCACTCGACGGGACCTTCGGGGACGACACCGATGCGCAACGGGGCCAGTCCCCGGCGGCTAGCGGTAGCGCTGCAACGTGCGCTCCAGCGCCTCGGGCGGTGGCCGGAGGTCGGACTCTGGCAGGAGCGCGAGGGGGGTGTCTGGGAGGTGCGAGGTCTCGGAGAACGACGGGCGCTTGGCGTCGTAGTAGAGCAAGCCCGTGATGAACTCCTGGCGGCGCTCGGCCTCGATCAAGCGGCTCATCGCGGCAGCTCGGTCCGTCGGGTCGTGGCCCTCCTCG
Organism: Trueperaceae bacterium; assembly: GCA_007122815.1. Taxonomy (GTDB): domain Bacteria; phylum Deinococcota; class Deinococci; order Deinococcales; family Trueperaceae; genus CSSed10-48. Next base: position 4,457 of record SKSV01000096.1, read on the forward strand.
ATCCTTCGCAGCTTCAGCCGCGAGCCGTCGTGCAACGACACGAGCGTCAGCTCGCCCGGCTCCGTCTCGCCGATCACGATCTCCTCGGCGGGAGGGATGAAGCCGAGCTCGTGCAGGGGCTTCTCGTGGTGCTTGCCGTACGCGTAGCTCTTGGGGCTGTCGTCCTCGTTGTTGAACGCGACGCATGGGCTGATGATGTCGAGCACGGCGGTACCGCGGTGGCTGAAGGCGGCCTTGAGGAGTTCACGCACCTGCTTGGCGTCACCTGCGAAGCTTCGGGCCACGAAGCCGCAGCCCGCCGCGATCGCCTCCTGGCAGAGGTCGATCGGCGGGAGGGTGTTCTGGCCGGCGTACTTCAGCTCGAGGCCCTCGTCGGCCGTAGCCGAGAACTGCCCCTTGGTGAGCCCGTAGACGCCGTTGTTCTCGATCACGTAGACCATCCGTACGTTGCGGCGCAGCAGGTGCTTGTACTGCCCGAGCCCGATCGAACCCGTGTCGCCGTCACCGCTGACCCCGATGCCGCGAATGGTGTGGTTCGCGATGAGAGCGCCGGTGCCTAGCGCCGGCATGCGTCCGTGCAGGGCGTTGAAGCCGTGCGACATGCCCAGGAAGTAGGCAGGTGACTTGCTGGAGCAACCGATGCCCGAGAACTTGAGCACCTGGTGAGGCTTGAGCGAGAGCTCGAAGGCCACTTGGACTATCTGGCTCGCGATCGAGTTGTGGCCGCAACCCTTGCAGAGGGTGCTGGGTGAGCCGCCGTAGTCGGCGCGGGACAGTCCTATGGCGTTGCTGGCTATCGTGCGTGGGCGATCCATCTCAGGCGACCTCCAGCGCCGCGGGTGTCAAGTACGGGAGCAGGCGTCGGTGGACGAAACTGGCGGTGAACGGCATCCCGTCGAGGAACGCGACGCTGGCGATCCGCGGAGCGAGGTCCGGGTACTCCGCACGCAGGATCGCCGCTAGTTGACCATCGCGGTTCATCTCGACGACCACTACCTGCTCGTGCGCTTCGATGAAGTCGCGCACCTCCTCGCGCAGCGGCAACGCGCGCAGCCGCAGGCTGGAGCAAGACAGACCCTCCGAGGCGAGGGCGTCTCGCGCCTCGGCGATAGCGTAACGGGTCGTGCCGAAAGCGATGACCCCCACTCGAGCACCTGGTGAGCGCTCCTCGTGCGCCTCGGGTACGTAGCTGCGGGCGGTCTCGAACTTGCGGGCCAAGCGCTCGGTGTTCTCCACCCAGTCCTCAGCGCGCTCGCTGTAGACGGCGTGGGTGGTGTGACCGGTGCCGCGCGCGAAGTATGCCGCCCCCGGCGCCTCGTTCCCGGGCAGGGTCCGGTAGGTGATGCCGTCGCCGTCGAGATCCACGTAGCGGGCGAAGCCCCTCTCCATCACTTCTGCGGGAGTCAGCACTTTGCCGCGCTGGAGCGGCTGCTCCGGGTAGGTGAAGGCCTCACCCATCCAGTTGTTCATGCCGAGGTCGAGGTCGCTGAGCACGAACACCGGCGTCTGGAGTTGTTCCGCTAGGTCGAGCGAGCGCCACCCGAACTCGAAGCACTCCTCGATCGAGCTCGGCAAGAGCACCACGTGCTTGACGTCGCCGTGGCCGAGCCCGTACGCGAATCGCAGGTCGCCTTGACCGGTGCGCGTGGGGAGACCGGTGGAGGGACCGACGCGCTGGACGTCCCAGATCACGCTGGGTGTCTCGGCGAAGTAACCCAGCCCCGCGAACTCGGCCATGAGCGAGATACCGGGCCCGCTGGTCGCCGTCAGAGCCCGGGCCCCACCGAAGCCCGCTCCGACGAGCATGCCGATGGCCGCGACCTCGTCCTCCGCCTGGATCACCACGTAGGTAGCTTCACCGGACTCGCTGCGCCGCAACTCCGGGAGGTAGCCGCGCAGCGCGTCGATGAAGGAGGTTGAGGGAGTGATCGGGTACCAGGCGGCGACGGAGACGCCGCCGAACACGCTCCCCAACGCTCCGGCCTCGTTACCCGTCATGAGCACCAGGTCACGCGTCGCGTCCATGGGGGCGACGCGGAAGGGGTCGGTCTTGGTGAGCTCCGCGCTCGCCCAAGCGTGCGCGCCTCGAACCACGGCGAGGTTGGTGTCGACGAGCTTGCGCTTGCCACCGAACTGCGCTGCCAGCGCGGCCTCGATCGAATCGAGCGGGATCTCGAGCAGGTGAGCGAGCACGCCGACGAAGGTCATGTTCGCCAGGTAGTCGCGCAGCTTGCCCTTGTGCTCGCTCTCCGCCATCAACGCCTTCACCGGGATCGGGTAGACGTGCACGTCGTCGCGCTGCACGCTGTGTGCAAGACCAGAGTCGACCACTGCCATGCCGCCTGGCGGCAAGGTTCGCAGGTCGTCGTCCACCGTGCGCTGGTTGAAGGCGACCAAGACCTCCGACTCGCGCCTGGCGACGTAACCGTCCTTGCTCACGCGGATGTGGTACCAGGTCGGCAGCCCTTGGATGTTCGACGGGAAGATGTTCTTGCCGTGCACCGGGATGCCCATGTGGAAGCAGGCGCGCAGGATCGTCAGGTTGGCGGTCTGCGATCCCGTGCCGTTGGCTGTAGCGACCACGAGTGAGAAGTCGTTGGTCACGTCTCGGTCGATCCTCGGTGGCGTGGTCATGGCGCTCCCCATCACACGTGCCCGTAGCGCTCGAGCAGCTCCTGCGCGGTGGTCCCCTCGGCGCTGCGCCGGCGCGCCTCGGCTTCGGCTGAGACGATGGCCTCGGCGCGGGCCAACACTTGTTCGATGCGGGCGGCCTCGATGATCACCACGCCGTCTGCGTCGCCCAGGACGAAGTCACCGGGCCTCACCAACACGGGTGCTCCGTACGCCGCGGCGATCGTCACGGGTACCTCGGTCTCGGTGACGCGCCAGCGGCCGAGCCCTTGGACGGGGCTCAGCCAACGCGAGTAGACGGGGAACCCGGTTGCGTCGATGGCAGCTACGTCGCGCAGCCCGCCGTCCACGACGGCGCCTCTACAACCGCGCCGCTGCATCGTGGCGGCGATGAGGTCGCCGAACAGGCAGTACTGCCCGGCATCGGCGCCGGCCCAGACGGCCACGCTGTAGGGCTCGAGGGCGTCGGCGGCGGCGAGCTTGGCGCGGTCGGGACCCTCGAAGCGTTCCTGGCGACCGACGATGGTGGTCGCGAAGCCGGCCAACGGGGCGCCGAGCGCGGTGCGCGGCCGCAGGTCCGCGTGGAGTGCGCGGGGCTCCCAGCCGTTCTCGTCGAACACGTCGCAGGCGATAGCTGTGGGTATCGACTCGAACCGCGCGACGACCTCGGCGCGAGAGCTCTTGGAGTTCATGCCATCAGATTGTGCCACGACCGGCGAGCTTCGTGGCCGTGAGCTGGACTCTCGAGTCGAGCCGCGCTCAACTTCTCGTCGGCCCGCAGGTGGCGACATCCAGACCTACGCGCCTCGCGACCTCCTCGAACTCGTTCAAGGTGGCGGTATCTACGCTCTGTCCCGGTTGCCTGACGGCGTCGGACGTGAAGACACCGCGGCTCTTGTAGACGTGCTTCCTCAGTCCGACGCCGATGCCCGGCTGGAACTCGTAGCGCACGAGCGGCAGGGCTCGATCGAAGGCTGAGGCTGCGCCACCCGAGTCGCCCGCCCGGTAGCGCGCGACCACGTCGACGAGCACTTCGGGGAAGGCTAGACCGGTCATGACCCCGGCTGCGCCGTTGACAAGCTCCTCGTACAACCAGGCGCCACCCAGACCCCCGAAGACACCGATCTCGTCCGGGGCGAGCTCGAGGATCCTGCGCTGCTTCACCAGCACGGGCGGGTCCTCTGCCTTCAGGTAAGGCGTAACGCCGTCCTTCGCTAGTCTCGCGATGAGATCGGCCGGGATCGTCACACCGAACTCGGCTGGGTAGTCGTGGATCGCCACGGGTAGACGCGTCGCCGCGGCGACCTCGCGGTAGTGACGCTCGACGACGGCGGGCGTGCCGGGAAGGATGGGCGCCACGAACACCGCGTCTGCGCCGAGCGACTCGGCTTCCTCGACCTGCTCGATGGTGCCGGCGGTGCCGAAGGAGCGCACACCCACCCAGACGACCATGCGCCCCTTCACGCGCTGCACTGCGGCTTCGATCACCGCACGACGCTCTGCCCCCGTGAGCTTGTGGGCCTCGCCCATGAAGCCCAGGATCGCTACGCCGTCGACGCCGACCATGACCAAGTGGTCCATGAGGCGCTCTACGCTCGCCAGGTCGAGGCTGCCGTCGTCGAAGAAGGGCGTGGGCACTATCGGGTGCACGCCCCCGAAAGGAGGAGGTGACATGGCAAACCCTATACCACCGCGAGCGGCCGACTCGACCGACCGGCTCAGGTCGCCAGCGCCGCCTCCGCTTCCTCGTCGTACAGCTCCTCGCGGCCGACCCCGAGGTCAGCGGGCGTCGAGCCGA
>SKSV01000242.1 GCA_007122815.1 Trueperaceae bacterium
AAGAGATGGGCTACGACGGCCTGGAGCTCGCCTGCTGGGGCGACCACCTCGACGTGCGCCGCGCCGCCAGCGACCCCAGCTACGTCGAGGCCCACAAGGCGCTCCTACGCCAGCACGGCTTGCAGCTGTTCGCGATCTCCAACCACCTCGCGGGTCAAGCGGTGTGTGACAACATCGACGAGCGGCACAAGAGCGTCCTGCCCGAGCACGTCTGGGGCGATGGAGACCCCGAAGGCGTGCGCCAGCGTGCCGCGCAGGAGATGATCACCACCGGCGAGGCGGCGGTCGCGCTGGGAGTGAAGACCGTCAACGGCTTCACGGGTTCCTCGATCTGGCACTCGCTGTACGCCTTCCCGCCGACCTCGCAGGCGTACTGGGACGCCGGCTTCGAGGACTTCGCCAAACGCTTCACCCCCATACTCGACGCCTACCAGGAGCTCGGTGTGCGCTTCGGCCTCGAGGTCCACCCAACCGAGATCGCTTTCGACATCGCCAGCGCGGAACGTGCCGTCGAGGCTGTGAACGCTCACGAGAGCTTCGGCTTCAACTACGATCCCTCGCACCTCGGCTACCAGGGTGTGGACTACGTCGCCTTCATCCGCCGCTTCGCCGAGCGCATCGTGCACGTGCACATGAAGGACGCCTGGTGGGGCCGCGGCGACGGCAGCGCCGGCGTCTTCGGGGGCCACACCTCGTTCGGAGACGCGCGTCGTTACTGGGACTTCCGCAGCGTGGGACGCGGCGACGTCGACTTCGAGGAGGTCATCGTCGCGCTGAACGACATCGATTACCAGGGGCCGCTCTCGGTGGAGTGGGAGGACGCTCGCATGGACCGCGTGCACGGCGGCACCGAGTCCGCGGCCTTCTGCAAGCAGATCGACTTCGCACCATCGGGCGTCGCCTTCGACGCGGCCTTCGAACGGGACGAGAAGTGAACCGCCCGCTCCGCTACGGCATGGTGGGCGGCGGAGCGGACGCCTTCATAGGCGCCGTGCACCGCCACGCCATGGCCCTCGACCACCGTTACGTGCTGAGCGCTGGGGCGCTCTCCTCGACGCCGGAGAAGGCCAAGCGCTCAGCCGCGGCCCTCGGCTTGCCCGACGAGCGCGGTTACGAGAGCTGGGAAGCGATGCTCGAGCGTGAGCTGGCCCGGCCCGAGGGCGAGCGCATCGAGCTCGTCTCGATAGTGACGCCCAACCACGTGCACTTCCCGGTGGCGAAGGCCTTCGCCGAAGCCGGCTTCCACGTCGTCTCCGACAAGCCGTTGGTGCACACCAGCGCACAAGCGCGCGAGCTCGAGGCCATCGTGCGCGAGCGCGGAATCGTGTTCGCCGTCACGTACAACTACACCGGCTACCCGCTGGTGAAGGAGATGCGCCGTCTCGTGCGCGAAGCACGCCTCGGCGCGCTCCGCAAGGTCGTCGTCGGTTACCACCAGGGCTGGCTCGCCACCAAGCTCGAGGACCACGGTGCCAAGCAGGCCGAGTGGCGCACCGACCCGGCCCGGAGCGGTGCGGCCGGCGCCATCGGCGACATCGGCTCGCACGCCGAGAACCTCGTGGCCACCGTCACCGGCTTGGAGCTCGAGGCGGTCTGCGCCGACCTCACCACCTTCGTCCCGGGCCGTCGCCTCGACGACGACGGCAACATGTTGCTGCGCTTCCGCGGTGGCGCCAAGGGCGTGTTGATGGCCTCACAGGTGGAGATCGGTCACGAGAACGACCTGGTGCTGCAGGTGTACGGCGAGACGGGCTCGTTGCGCTGGCACCAGGAGAACCCCAACGAGCTCTGGTACGCGCCGCTCGACGAACCCGTGCAGCTCCTTCGCCGCGCGAACCCCTACCTCGGGCCCGAGGCGGCTGCCGTCACGCGCATCCCCTCCGGACACCCCGAGGGCTACCTGGAAGCCTTCGCGAACGTCTACGACGAGATCGCCTCGGCCATCCACCGGCATGCCGCGGGCGAGGGCACGAGCGGCGACTACCCGAGCGTGTCCGACGGCGCGCGCGGCGTGCGCTTCATCGAGACGACGGTGGCCAGCGCCGCCAGCGAGGCCAAGTGGACACCCTTCCCCAGCTCCCTGGCGAGCGCCTGAGAGGCTGAGCCGCATGGACCCGTACGCTCCCACCCCAGCAGACCGCTTCACCTTCGGGCTCTGGACAGTAGGCAACCCTGGCCGCGACCCCTTCGGTGAGCCGACCCGCGCGCCCGTGGACCCGACCTACAGCGTCGCCAGGCTCGCCGAGCTCGGCGCCTACGGCGTCAACTTCCACGACCACGACCTCGTACCCGACGGTACGCCCACGGCCGAGCGCGACCGCATCGTCGCGCGCTTCAAGCGCGCGCTCGAGGAGCACGGCCTGGTCGTCCCCATGGCGACCACGAACCTCTTCCGCGACCCGCTGTTCAAGGACGGCGCCTTCACGAGCGCCGACGCCCGGGTCCGGAACTACGCGCTCCACAAGACCATGCGCGCCATCGACCTGGGCGCGGAGCTCGGCGCCCGGACCTACGTCTTCTGGGGCGGCCGTGAAGGCGCCGAGGTCGACGCGGGCGGGAAGCTACTCGACGCGCTCCAGTGGTACCGCGACTCACTCGACTACCTGTGCGAGTACGTGCGCGAGCAAGGCTACGGGATGCGCTTCGCGCTCGAACCCAAGCCCAACGAGCCTCGCGGTCACGCCTTCCTGCCCACCGTCGGTAGCGCCCTCGGCTTCATCGCCACCCTCAGCTACCCCGACATGGTGGGGCTCAACCCCGAGCTGGCGCACGAGACCATGGCCGGCCTCTCCTTCCCGCACGCGTTGGCGGCCGCGATAGACGCTGGCAAGCTCTTCCACGTGGACCTCAACGACCAGATCATGGCGCGCTTCGACCAGGACCTGCGCTTCGGAGCCGAGAACCTCAAGACCGCCTTCTTCACCGTGATGCTGCTCGAGGAACACTACGACGGCCCACGGCACTTCGACGCCCACGCGCTCCGGACCGAGGACGAGGAGGGCGTCTGGGCCTTCGCGCTCGGCTGCATGCGGACCTACAAGATCCTCGCCGAGAAGGCCGAGCGCTTCCGAGGCGACCCTGAGATCCAAGCGGCGATCGCCAGCTACCGCGTCGACGACCCAGAGGGGACCTGGCCGCCTCGCTTCGACGCTGCGCACGCGGCTTCCCTGAAAGGACGTGAGTTCGACCTCACCTCCTTGCGCGCCCGGGGGCCCGGCCTCGAGCGGCTCGACCAGCTCACGGTAGAGCTGCTGCTGGGTGTGCGCTGATGCGCGACCTCGTCCTCGGTATCGACCTCGGCACCTCCGGCGTGGGAGTGGTGGCACAAGCGCTCGATGGGAGCGTCGCCGCCCGCGCCGATCACCCCCTCCAACTCCACACCCCCGCGCCGGGTTGGACCGAGCAGGACCCGGACGAGTGGCGCCAGGCGGCCGAGGGCGCGCTGCGCGAGGTAGCGGCCGAGGTCGGCGGCGAGCGCGTGGCAGCCCTCGCGTTGGCCGGGCAGATGCACGGCATGGTCGCGCGCGACTCCGCAGGCCGCGCCGTGCACCGTGCCCTGCTGTGGAACGACCAGCGCACCGCGCGCGAGGTCGAGGAGATCCACGCGCGCGTCGGGCGCGAGCGCCTCGTAGCCAGGACCGGTAACCCTGCCGTCACCGGCTTCCAACTGCCCAAGGTGCTGTGGCTGCGCCGCCACCACCCCGAGGCCTTCGCGCGCGTCACGCGCGTGATGCTACCCAAGGACGACCTGGGGCTGCACCTGACGGGCGAGGCCGTGGCCGAGCCGTGCGACGCCTCGGGCACCTCCGCCTACCACCTCGCCGAGCGCGCTTGGGACACCGAGGTGCTCGCGGCGCTCGACCTGGACCCCGGGCTGTGGCCTCGCTTGGTGAGCTCGCACGCGGTGACGGGCGGCCTGCGCGCCGAGGTTGCGGAGCGCGTCGGCCTCCCGGCCGACACGCCCGTGGTGGCTGGCGCGGGTGACAACGCCGCCGCCGCTACCGGCCTGGCGCTGGGGCGAGCGCATCCCGAGGTCGGGAGCGTGAGCCTGGGCACCAGCGGCGTGCTGCAGGTGCCGCTGGCAGAGCCGACTCCCGACCCCGAAGGGCGCGTCCACCTGTTCGCTCACGCCGACGGCGCCTTCTTGCTCCTCGGCGTCACCCTCGCAGCGGCCGGTAGCCTGCGCTGGTACCGCGACACCTTCGCCCCCGGAAGCTCGTACGCCGAGTTGGTCGCGGAGGCCGCGCGCTCACCGGTCGGCTCGAACGGGGTGACCTTCAAGCCGTACCTGGCGGGCGAGCGCACCCCACACCTGCGCGCCGACCTGCGCGGCTCTTTCCACGGCCTCTCCCTCGCAACCAGCCACGCGGACGTGGTGCGCTCCGTCCTGGAAGGGGTCGCCTGCTCGCTGCGCGACGCCCTCGAGGTGATGACGCCCCTGTCACGACCCGAGCGGCTGCTCGCCACCGGCGGAGGCACGGTCAGCGACGTCTGGCTGGGCATCCTGGCCGACACGCTGGACCTGCCCCTGGGGCGCCCGGTGGACGACAGCGGCAGCCCGCTCGAGGTCGGCGCTGCCGAAGGTGCCGCCTGGTTGGGCTGGCGCGCGCTGGGGCACGAGAGCGAGCGCAGCCCACGCGCGGACACCTGGATCGAGCCCTCGAGCGAGCGCAGCGCCGCGACCGAGTCCATGTACGCGCGCTACGGCGCGCTCGGGACCGGCGCGCCCGAGGACCGGCAGTGAGCGGGGTCGCGAGCCTCCGCTCACTTCTCGGCTCCGGAACGCCCGTGGCGCTGGCGTGGCTCACCTCGCCCGACCCACTGGTCGCGGAGACGGTAACGCAGGCCGGCTTCGAGGCCGTGGCGCTCGACATGCAGCACGGCGCCATCGACGAGGGTGAAGCCCTACACCTGCTGCAGGTGGTCTCGGGCGCCGGACTGCCGGCGCTCGTGCGGGTCCCATGGAACGAGCCTGGCGCGATCATGAAGGCCCTCGACCTGGGGGCCTGGGGCGTGATCTCCCCCATGCTCGAAGGCCCCGATGACGTGCGCGCCCTGGTAGCAGCCTGCCGCTACCCGCCCCTGGGCTTCCGGAGCTACGGGCCGACCCGCGGCGCGGCTCTCGTCGCCGATGGTTACGCAACGCACGCCAACGAGGAGGTCGTGCCGATCGCCATGATCGAGACGCGCGGAGCGCTCGAGCGCTTGGACGAGATCCTCCAGGTCGACGGATTGGGCGCGGTCTTCGTGGGGCCCGCCGACCTGAGCCAGGCGCTGGGCGGCCCGCCCGGCGCGGACTTCGAGGCGGGCCCCGTCGCTGAGGCGTTGGCTCACGTCGCGGAGCGCTGCACTGCCCGGGGGGTTCCCGCCGGCCTCTACACGCGTTCGGCTGCTTACGCCGCGCGGATGCTGCGCCTGGGGTTCCGCTTCGCTGCCCTGGGGAGCCCGCTGCAGTACGTGGCCGAAGGTGCCGCGCGAGCCATCGCGACGCTGCGCGAGGAGGCGCGAGCCTGAGGCGCTGGCCGCGGGCGGGCTCGCGCTCGACGCGCACGACCACTGGGCGAGGTACGCTCGCGGGCGTGCGCGTCGATGGTGCGAGCTTCCTCAAGGGCGCCCGCGACATGGCACCCATACTGCTGGGGGCCACACCTTTCGGACTCATAACGGGCGCGAGCGCCGTCTCGGCAGGCATGGCGGCGTTCGACGTCACCCTGATGTCGATGACGGTCTTCGCCGGCGCCGCCCAGCTCGCGGCCATATCTCTGGTGGGCAGCGGAGCGGCCGCCTGGGTGGTGCTCCTGACGACCCTGATGATCAACCTGCGCCACCTGATGTACTCCGCAGCCCTCGCCCCCAAGGTCGCCGACTGCTCCATGGGAGCTCGCGCCACGATGGGCGCTTTCCTCGTCGACCAGGCCTACGCCTTCGCCAGCTTGCGCTTCTCCGCGCACGAGCCTTGGATGAACAAGCGCGATTACTTCCTCGGCTTGGGGACTCCGCTATGGCTCACGTGGTCAGCCGCGACCGCCGCAGGAGCCTACCTGGGGGCGCAGGTACCCGCTGGTTGGCAGCTCGATTTCGCGGTCCCGTTGATGTTCTTGGCGCTGCTCGTGCCCTCGGTGCGCGACCGTCCGGGCGTGGTGGCTGCGATCATAGGAGGTGGCCTGGCGCTGGCCCTCACCGGGCTGCCCTTCAACCTAGGCCTCGTGGTGGCTGCCCTTCTCGGCATCGCCGCCGGCACCGCAGCCGACACCTTCAAGCGGGAGAGCGCGTCGGGGGGCCCCACGTGAGCAGGCCCGAGCTCTGGCTCCTCATCGCTGGCATGGCGCTCCTGACGTTCCTGCTCAGGTCCTCGTTCCTGCTCGCCGCAGGGAGCCTGAAGCTGCCTCCTCTGTTGCGCCGCTCCCTGACGTACGTGCCCCCGGCGGTGCTGGCGGCGATAGTGGTCCCGGCGTTGGCTCAACCCTCAGGTACCGCTCTCGGACCCGTCGACGTGCGGCTGGCGGCCGGCGCCGTGGCGGCGGTGGTCGCCTGGCGCACGCACAGCATCGTCGCCACCTTCACCGTGGGCATGCTCGTGCTGTGGGGAACCACGTGGCTGCTGCGGTGAAGCCCGGGCGAGAGCTCCCCGCGCCGCGAAGGCTGCTCGACCTGACGCTCGCGTTCGGTAAGGCGGGCGTGTTCGGGTTCGGCGGGGGGCCCGCTTTCATCCCACTCATAGAGCGCGAGGTGCTGGAGCGAGGCTGGCTGTCGCGCGAGGGTTTCCTCGACGCGCTCGCCTTCGGCAACGCCCTGCCTGGCCCCATCACCACGAAGCTCGCGGGTTACGTCGGCCACCGGGTGGCGGGTTGGCCAGGCGCGGTGTGCGCGCTGCTTGGCCTGACGGTGCCGAGCATCCTGGCGATGATCGGGCTGGCCGCGCTCTACCTGCGTTTCCAGGACGCGGCCGTGGTGGAACGCTTCCTCGCTGGGTTGCGGCCGGTCGTCATCGCCCTGCTGGTGCTCGTCGTCATCGGTTTCGCCCCCTCGGCGATCAGCGCGGGAGGCAAGGGCTACGCGAGAGCGTGGCGCGCGGCTCTGGCCGTGATCGCCTTCGTGCTCGCAGCCACCTTGCAGGTGCATCCGGCGATCCTCATCGTGGCAGGCGGCGTCTCCGGACTAGTACTGGCGAGGCGCGAATGAACGACCTGTGGGAACTGCTCGTGTCGTTCACGCGAGTCGGCGCCTTCGGCTTCGGCGGCGGCCCGTCGATGATCCCGCTCATCCAGGCCGAGGTCGTCGAGTTGCGCGGTTGGTTGTCGAGAGACGCCTTCCTGGACGCGTTCGCCTTCGGCAACGCCCTGCCTGGACCGATAGCCACGAAGCTGGCGGGTTACGTCGGCTTCCAGGTGGCGGGCGCGGCAGGCGCGGTGGTGGGTCTGATCGGCGTGACGGCTCCCACGATCCTGGCGATGGTCGCCTTGGCCGGCGCCTACGCGCGTTACCGCGACACCCCCTTCGTGCAGCGCTTCGTGGCGGGCGTGAGACCGGTAGTGGTGGCGCTGCTGGCGCTGGTCGTGTGGGACTTCGCGCCCACCGCGCTGGCGGTGGCGCCGGTCTGGTGGGCGAACCTGCCCCTGTGGGCGATAGCTCTGGCTGCCACCTGGTCCTCGCTCCGGTACGACACCCACCCCGCCCTGCTGATAGTCGTCGGTGGCATGCTCGGGCAACTGTTATCACCATGAGAGGCGAGCATGCCGAGCGCTCGGGAGAGAGGCTGGCGCCCGAGCACCTCTACCCCGAAGGTGCGCTCTCGCCGCCCTTAGGCATGATCGACGTACGCTCGCCCATCGAGTCGTCGCGCGGCGCGCTGCCCGGAGCCCACCCGCTACCCCTCATGAGCGACGAGGAGCGACGAGAGGTCGGTACCCGTTACGCCGAGGTGGGGCAGGAGGCCGCGGTCGCGCTCGGTTGGGAGCTCGTCGGGCCACACCTCGAGGAGCGCATCGCGGCTTGGCGGCGGGTCGCGGACCAGGGGCCGACCGCGGTCATCTGCTGGCGCGGGGGTATGCGGAGCGCGTTGGCGTGCGAGCTCATCGCTCGTCCGCGAACGCTCCCGGTCGCGGGAGGTTACAAGGCCGTCAGGCGCCACCTGATGCAGGCGTTACCAGCCGCCTTGGAGCGGGCGCCCCTGCTGGTCGTCAGCGGACTCACGGGGAGCGGCAAGACGGAGCTACTGCGATCGCTGGCACATGCCAGCGACGTACTCGAGGTGATCGACCTGGAGGCGATCGCCGCCCACCGAGGCAGCAGCTTCGGCGCCGTCACCGGCCCACAGCCCCCTCAACCCACCTTCGAGCACGAGATCGCCTGCGCCTTGCGCCTGCATCGCGCTGGTCTGGTGGTCGTCGAGGACGAGTCGCGCTACGTCGGCCGGCGCACGCTGCCCGACGCTCTCTTGGAGGCGATGCGCAAGGCGCCGCTGGCGCTGCTCGAGGTCCCGAACGGCGAGCGTGTCCAGCGCGTCTTCAGGGAGTACGTGAAAGAGCCGGCACAGCGCGACGGCATCGCGGCCACCCGACAGGCGTTGGAGGCGGCCACCTTGCGCCTGCGTCGCCGGCTCGGGGGCCCACGGACGCGCGAGGTGCTGAGCGCCCTGGAACGCGCCGAGGCGGACTGGTTCGACCCAGAGGCGCACCGCGCCTGGATCCTGCTGCTCCTGGAGCAGTACTACGACCGCCTCTACGAGCGCAACCGCGTGGCGCTGGGACGCGACGTGGTCCTGCGCGGGGACGTCCAGGAGCTCACCGAGCGCCTCCCCGAGCTAGCGGCGGAGCGAGGAAGGAGACCGAGATGAGCGACGCGCCCATC
>SKSV01000111.1 GCA_007122815.1 Trueperaceae bacterium
GGGCCAGGTCGAGCTTGCCGGCCAGGAAGCCGCGGAGCGTGAACTCCCCGGGACCCGCCGCTCGAGCACCGTGTCCCAGGCAAGCGCGCAGCACGGCCGCGAGGACCGCCGGGCCACCGTGCACCTGGAACTCGACGACGTCCTGGCCGGTCACCGACGCTGGCTTCCGGAACACCAGCAGCACGCACTCGTCGAGGGTCTCGCCCGCATCGACGACGTGCCCGACCAGGAAGCGGCCGGCGGGAGTCCGCGCCGGGTCGTCACGAACGCTGGAGAGCGCTCGTGCGCGCGAAGGAGCCCGTGGGCTGAAGATCGCGCCTGCGATCGCCAGCGCAGCGGGTCCGGAGACGCGCACGACGCCTATCGCGCCGGTGCCGGGCGCGGTGGCGATGGCTGCGATCGTGTCGTCGGTAGGGGGCAGGGGCATGGCGGAGGGAGCGGGACGAGGAACCGCTCAGCCGCTCACGGTATCATCCCGCCGGAGGCTCAGCATGGACGTCGTGTACGCGATCCAGACGCTCGCAACGCCTTGGCTCGACAGCGTGATGACGCTGATAACCGACCTCGGGTCGGAGGAAGCGTACATCGTCATGGTCATCGTCGCCTACCTGGCCGTGGACGCACGCGCTGGCCAGAAGCTAGGGGTGTTGCTGGTCAGCAGCTTCTTCATCAACCAATACGCGAAGGGTTGGTTCGACACCCCGCGACCGTTCGAGCTCGACCCCGACGTGGTGCGCACGCAACGCGCGCTCGAAGGCGCCACTGGCGCGGGTTTCCCCAGCGGGCACGCCCAGAGCAGCTCGACCTTCTGGCTCTACGCCGCGGTGCTCGCGAAACGCGTGTGGTTCTGGCCCGTTGCCCTGTTCCTCGTCGCGCTTGTGACCTTCTCGCGGCTCTACCTCGGAGTACACGTTCCCGTCGACATCGCCGGAGGGCTGGCGATCGGTGTGGCGCTCGTCCTCCTCGCGGTCGTCATCCAACGAAGCGGCCTCACGCTCCCCACCTGGATGCTGGTGGTGCTCGCCCTGGTGGTGCCCTTCACCCTCCACGTGCTGGCTCCGACGCCCGAGTCGGACCTGCTGGCGGGCGCGCTCGCGGCGCTGGTGATCGGTCCTGCGCTGCTTCCGCACCGCACCGATGGGCCAGTGCTCGGTCGCGTGATCACTGCGGTCATCGGCGTGGTCCTGGCGTTCACCGTGCTGATGGCGACCAGCCTCTACCTCAGCGAGGAGATCAAGCGTGATCCCGTGGGCGGCTACGTGCGCTACGTCGTGCTCGGCCTGGCGGGTCTACTGGTCGCGCCGTGGATCGGGCGCGTGCTCGGTCTGACCCCAGGCCCTCGCCGACGGTGAGGCGGCTGCGGCTGCGGCTCGAGTACGACGGCAGCGCCTTCGCAGGTTGGCAGCGGCAACCCACGGGGGAGCGCACGGTGCAGGGGGCGATCGAGACGGCCCTCTCCGCGCTGCCCGGCGCGCACGGCAGCGTGCACGCCGCCGGACGGACCGACGCTGGTGTCCACGCCCTGGCGATGGTCGCGCACGTGGACACCGACACCCCCATAGGGGAGGCCAAGCTGCGCCTCGCCTTGAACGCGCACCTCCCGAGGGACGTCGTCGTGCTGGCCGTCGAGCGCGCCGAGCCCGGCTTCGAGGCCCAGTACGACTGCCTCTACAGACGCTACCTGTACCGGATCCGGCCACTCAGGTACGACGCCCGCGGAGCGGCCGTACACCGTCAGCGCTGCCTCCCGGTGTTCGCGGAGCTCGACGTGGCGGCGATGACTCGAGCGGCCCCGGCCTTCTGCGGCGAACAGGACTTCGCCGCACTCGCCACGCGTGAGACGCGCTCGACGCGCCGCACCGTCCACCTCTGTGAACTGCGCGAGGAGCGCGGTGAGCTGAGGCTGCACGTGGCGGCCGACGGGTTCCTCAGGAGCATGGTGCGCACGATGGTGGGGACACTGCTTTCGGTTGGCAAGGGCGCGCTCGCCCCCGAGCGGGTCGGCGAGGTGCTCGCGTCGCGGGACCGCAGGCGAGCGGGTCGGAACGTCCCGCCGCAGGGCCTCTACTTCGTCGAGGCGGGCTATCGGCCCTGGGACGCTGCGCTCTCAGAGGCCGCCGTGGCCGACCTGGTCGTGTGAGGCCGGCGGGTGCTCAGCTCATCGCCAGGCGCGTATCATCGGCAGCATGCCGAGCAGTCCCGAGAACGCCCCGAGCGGGCCCGTCAGGTTGCGTCCGGTCGAGACCAGCGACCTCGAGGCGCTCGTGGAGTTGGACGCTTCCTACGCGCGGCGCACCGGCAGCGCCAGCGCTATTGACCCGTCCGCGTTGAACCAGTCCGCGGTGAACCACTACAGCCGCAGCGGGCACAGCTTCGTGGCGAGCCGCGAGAGCTGGCGACGACCGTGCGGCTTCCTCCTCGCTCACGCCAGTTGGGACGGCTCGCGAGCGGTGGTCGGGTGCTCCCGGCTCGTGGCCGAAGGAGACGACCCTCACGTGCTGGAGCGCCTGCTCGAGGCGCTGGTCAAGTCGGCCTACGACGCGGGAGCCTACGACCTCGCCGTCGACCTTCCCGAGGGAGACGCGCCCGGTCGCAAGGTGGTCGTGACCAGCGGCTTCTCACTGCGCCCCTTGCGGCGCTACGAGCGCGTGCTGGGGTCGCGTGGGCAGGTGTCGCGATGAGCCCAACGGGAAGCGACGGTGGAACTGCGCGGGTGCTGCTGGGGGTACGCGGCATGGACACCGAAGAGGCCTCGGCCAAGGTCGGCGCGGCGCTGCGTGAGGTCCCCGGCGTGAGCGCGGTAGCAGCTGCCGGCGAGCAGCAGTTGCTGGTTAGTTACGACCCGAGCGAAGCCACGGTGATGGACATGATCCGGGCGGCCCGCAGGCTCGGCTTCCTGGCTGGCATGGTGTGAGGTGGCGACCTTCGTCGCCGTGGCCCACTTCGAGCTGAGCATGCCTTGGGTGAGTTCGCTCAAGGAGAAGAGGGCGGTCGTCGTGCCGATCGTCGAGGGCTTGCGCCGCCGTTACCCCTTGGTCGTCGCTCGCGTGGCGGGCCAGGACGCTCACCGCTGGGAGCGTTTGGCGCTGGTGAGCGTGGGAACGGATCCGAACGCGCTGCGGGGTACCGTCGAGGCAGCGGAGCGCTTCGTGGTGGCGAGCGGAGTGGAGTTGCGCTGGCGTTCGCTGGACGTGGAGGCATGGGGCGACGAGCCAGCGGCTCACGAGCGGTAGTGCCACCGCAGGGCTGCCAGGGCGCGTGAGGCCGTTGGGTATGATGTTGCGCACCTGAGGAGGGCTGACGCATGGAACCACGCCGACCGAAGGCGGCAGACGCAGACAGCGCATCGAAGAGCGAGGGCGCCTCCGAGATCGTCGCGCGCCCTCCCGAGAGCCGTGTGCCAGACCGAGTCCACGTGTCCGACGCCGCCGTGGCCAAGATCGTCGGGTTGGCGGCTCACGAGGTACCAGGGGTCGTGGGCATGGCGCCAGCCAACCTGGGCGAGGGCCTGCGACGTGTGTTGGGATTGCAGCAGGTCGACGAGGGCGTAGAGGTCTCCCATCATGCGGAGAGCGGCGCCGTGGAGGTGCACCTGCACGTGGTCGTCGCCTACGGGGTCAACATCCCCGCGGTGGCGGAGTCGGTACGAGAGCGCGTGCAGCACGCGGCGTCGACCTTCGCGGGGGTGGAGGCCGGCTCGGTGGTCGTGCACGTCGCCGGGGTGAGTCGTGCCTGACGACGCGGCCGGCGTCACGACCGGCCCGAGCGCTTTCGGGGCTGGCGACCTCGCCGCCGCGTTCCGCTACGCGACCGAGTACCTGGCCGTGCACATCGACGAGGTCAACGCCCTCAACGTCTACCCCGTGCCTGATGGAGACACGGGCACGAACATGCACCTGACGCTGCAGTCGGTCAGGCGCCAGCTCGACGACGAGCTGCCTAGCACGATGCGCGACGTCTGCCACGCGCTTGCCTACGGTTCATTGCTCGGCGCTCGCGGCAACTCCGGGGTGATCCTGTCGCAGGTGCTCAAGGGCTTCGCAGAGATCGTCAAAACGAAGGAAGCGCTGGACGCGCCGACGCTCGCGCGCGCCCTGCGCGGGGCCGCCGAGAGCGCCTACGCGGCCGTCATGAGGCCCGTCGAAGGCACGATACTCAGCGTAGCCCGCGCCATGGCGGAAGCTGCTGAAGCGGGAGCCGAAGCTGCTGAGGGCCCGCTCGAGCTGCTGAGGACGGTCCTCGCTGCCGGCCACGAGGCCCTGGAGCGCACCCCGGAGCAGCTCCCGATACTCAAGCAAGCCGGCGTGGTGGACGCCGGCGGGCTCGGGCTGTTGCGCATGTTCGAGGGGTTGGTGGGGAGCTACGAGGGTCGTGAGTTGCCCCCACCCCCGACCGTCACGCGGCGTGCTCAGCAAGACTTCGAAGAGGAAGCGTTCGGCTTCTGCACGGAGTTCTTGCTCTCAGACGTGAGCGCGCCGACCAGCGAGATCCAGGACGCGGTGGCTCCCTTCGGGGACTCGCTACTGGTGGTCGGCGCGGAGGGTTTCGTCAAGGGCCACATACACACCGAGGAGCCCGAACAGCTCTTGGCGCTGGTAGGTCGTTACGGGCGCATGGTGCGCTCGAAGGTCGAGGACATGAGCGAGCAGCACTCCGAGATCCTCGCGGACGTCGACCCGGCTGACGCGCAGTCGGTGCGTGCGGGTTTGGTCGCGGTCTCGAGCGGCTACGGTGTGACGAAGGTCTTCAGGAGCTTGGGAGCGCGCGTGGTGGGAGGCGGCCAGACCGACAACCCGTCGGTGCAGGACATAGGGGACGCGGTCCGCTCCATCGGCGCAGCGGACGTGATAGTCATGCCGAACAACAAGAACATCATCATGGCTGCCGAGAGGGTGGCTGAGCTGGTGCCGGAGAAGTCGGTCAGGGTGCTCCCCACGCGGACGTTGGGACAGGGCCTCGCTGCGGCCGTTCACTTCGACGAGGAGCAGAGCGTCGAGGAGCTCATGCCGATCATGGAGGCCGCGTGCGGTTCCGCCCGCACGTTCGAGGTGACCATCGCCTCGAGGGACGCGGAGATCGACGGTGTCTCCGTAACGAGCGGCGACGCGATCGGGTTGATGGACGGGAAGCTCGTCGTTCGTGCCGACGACCCCGCGGCCTGTCTCGTGGCTCTGGTCCGTGAGCACGGAAGCGACCACGACATCGCCACCCTCTTCTACAGCGCGGAGATCGGACCCGATGGCGCTCGAGCCGTGGCGGAGCAGCTGGCGTTGGAGGCGCCCGACCTAGAGGTTGAGCTACAGCCCGGAGCCCCCGACCTGTACCCGTTCCTGATGGCCCTCGAGTGACCCGCCAGGTCTGGGTGTTCTGGGTGTGAGGCGACGGTGAAACCCGCTTTCACGGCCAAGCGTGGCGCTCGGTCTATCCTCGAACCATGGATGCTCCGATGAAAGTCATGCGAGTCCTCCTGGCGTTCGCTGCGTCGGCGTTGTTGCTGGCGGCCTGCAACGTCACCGTCACGCCCGGGCCCACGCCTACGACTCCGGACGTCAGTTTCAGCGCGCCCACGGGCACCACGATCAACCCGACTCCGCAGCGCACCTTGACGGTGCCGGCGGGGGCAGCGCGGTTGGTGCAGGTCACCTACCCGTCCAACCCGGACGCCGACCTGATGTACTTCGAGGTCAACGACGCGGCCGGCATCCGCGTCGAGCTGCTCACCGTTTCCGGCAACAGCGTGGCGCTCTTCAGCCGCTCGCCCTCGCTCTTCGCGGACAGGGCTGCATCGTTGTCCGCCGCCTCCTGGGCGGACGAGGCGCCCGAGGCCGCGGCGATCGGCATCGGCTACGAATGCCTGGGGCCTTGCGTTGCGACGCCTTACCGCTCCGGAACGCGGCTCGTGCGGCTCGTGAACGAGGGCTCCAGCAGCCGCAACGTAGGCCTGCTGGCGTACGGTTTCGAGTTCGACGACCTCGAAGAGCCGAACGACACCCCCGCCACGGCCGCGGAGTTCACGGTCACGGACGTCGGCCAGGGACCTTCCGGTGCCATCGAGCACGTCAACGACATCGACTTCCACAGGATCCTCTGCGGGCCTTCGTTCCCTGAGCAGAGTCTGCGCCTCACCCTGAGCACCCCCTTCGCTGGCGACATGGTGCTCATCGCGGGCGGTGTCACTTACGGGCCCGATCAGCCGAGCGCGTTCATCCCGTGCACCTCGGTCGTCGAAGTGAGGACACGCGACGGCACCGCAGGCCCTTCCGGCGCCTCGAGGTACTCGATCGTCGTCGACTAGTTGGCGGGTGACCCGCCGCCCGGTGACCTGCGTGCTGACGCCCGCACCCGCGTCGTTACATGATGGCAGGGGTGAGGTACCCGCTGCTCATCGTACTGATCGCCCTGATTGCCCTCTTCGCTAGCGCTGCGACTTCGGCGTCCCTTGGCAGCGCCGGCACCTGCTCCGACGCTTGGCTCGAACCGCCCGGTGAGGACGAACCGCTAGGGCGGGTGGCGATCGCTTGGCTCGCGGAGGTGGTGCAGGCGCTCGAGCCTGCCCTCCCGAGGACGCGTACGGCCGCTTCGTTGGGGCTCGAGCCGGACGACGACCTCACGGAAGCGCTGCGTTACTTGAGGGAACGGCGCGTGGTCCCGCCAACGTTCGACCTCGAGTCCTTCGATGCCGACGTGTGGGAGGAGCTGCTGGCAGGCCTGCTCGGCTCGTACGGTCTCCCGGGAGTCAGGGTGGGCCCCACCCGCACCCCCGACGACCTCAGGGCCGACCTCGAGGCCGTGCTAGCCCGCCTGCTGGCGGTGATACGGCCCGTGGCCCTGCTCGCGTGGGAGCCCGACGACGAGGGCCGCTTGGCCTTCGTTGGCGTGGTGTGGAACTGGTCACCGTACCCTCGCCTCCTGGTGTGGCGGCCCCCCGATGGATGGTCCCTCCACGACGGAGCGCGTGAGCTCGCCGGGCGGATCGAGTTCTGCGGCAGGGTGGTGCGAGACTACGTCAGCGCCCCGGCGCCGGTAGCGCAGGCGCTCTTCATGAGGCACGCCGAGGACGCCGCGATGTACCTCGTCGGTAGCGAGCCGGAGACCCGCGAGTGGCCGTTCCGCGTGGAGCGCGGCGACGAGGTCTCGGTGTTCGCGTTCGAACACCCCGAGGTCGTCGACGTCGAGATGTTCAGCGCGGTGTTCGCAGGCGAACCCGTCGGCGTCTTGGAGCTCCTGAGGATAGTCCCCCAGGTACGCACGAACCTCGCACCAGTGGGGTTGGCACGCATGATGCAGACCCCGCCGCGTCGTGAGCGATGACGTTTCGGTTAACGCGCTCGCACCCCTCGGACGCCGGGTGGACCGTATCATGGCTCGTGTGGAGGTCATCATGGAACCATCACGTGCTTCGCGTCTAGCCGCGGCGCTCGCACTTCCGCTGTTGCTCGCCGCGTGTCAGTTCACGGTCGCGCCACCACCCGAACCCGACCTCACGGTGACCGCCCAGCGGATCACCAGCGACCCGCAGACCGTGGGTAGCATAACGGTCCCCGGCGGGGCTACGCGCTGGGTCGAGGTGCAGTACCGGGCCGTAACGACCAGCCCTGCGCTGCAGTTCTTCGAGATACAGGGGAGCGGCGTCGAGGGAGTCGTGCGCCTCGAGTTCCGCAGCGAGAGGAACCGCTTGCTGGTGGCGAGCCAGTCGTCGCGACGCTTCGCCAGCGCCGTGAGCAGGCTCGGCGCCGAGACCCTCGGTGGGCTGGACGGACCCCTCGACTCCGCCGGCCGCAGCGCCGTGGGAGTGGCTTGGGAGTGCCTCGGCCCCTGCGTCGCCCGCCCGTACGAGTCGGGCACGTACTTCGTCAAGCTCGAGAACACCGGCGGCTCGGCCCGTTCCGTGCGCCTGTACGCCTTCGGTATCGAACCGACCGACCTCAACGAGCCGAACGACACCCCGGCCCAGGCCACCCGCGTGGAGCTCAGCAGAGCCGGTGACGGCGCTGCTGGCGCCATCGAGCACGTCGACGACGTCGACTACTTCCGCATGACGTGCTCGGGCGACTTCGTCGACGCGATGAGGTTGGAGCTGGTCAGCGACTTCGACCGAGCCATCGTGCTGCGCGCGAACGACCGCGACCACGTGGCGGGCTTCGAGACCGACCCGGTGGAGTGCGGCTCCGTCGTCTCGGTGCTCACTACCGACGGCACGGGTGGCCCGTCGCTCCACTCGAGGTACAGCATCCTCGCCGAACCGGCGGCCCTCTTCGAACTCGACGCGCAAGCGCAGGGCTCTATCAGCGCTGCGCCGATCAGCCTCGGCAGCGTGAGCGTGCCTGGCAACAGGGCGCGCTTCGTGCGCTTGAGCTTCCCGTCCGCTCCTGGCGCCGACCTTCGCTACGTCGAGATTGCTGGCAGCAACGTCGAGCCGCATGTGCGCCTCGAGGTGATGGACGGCGGAGCCGTGGTCGCTTACAGCAACCGGCGAGACCTGTTCGCCTCCTCGGTCTCCGCGCTGGCGCTCGATGCCGGCCTCGAGCTGTCGGCGCAGACGGTCGACCAGAGCGCGATCGGTCTCGTGTGGAACTGCGAGGGGCCATGCGTCGCTACCGCGTACCGCCCCGGCGAGGTGATCGCGCGCATCGTCAACACCTCCTCCACGGCGCGCACCGTGAGCGTGTACGGCTACGGCACTGCCGAAGGTGAC
>SKSV01000231.1 GCA_007122815.1 Trueperaceae bacterium
CGAGGTACGCCGGCGCACTCGTCACTAGCGGTGTGACGGCGGTCAACAGTGTCTGCGCCACCACCACGGCGGCGGCGAGTCGAAGCTTCAGGAGCAGGTCTCGGGCGCCACCGGTGCGCTTCAGGACCAGCCCAACCACGACAGCGACCGCTGAGGTCACTAGCGCAAGCGTAGCCATGAAGGTAGCCACTTGCTCGGCGCCCAAGCCCAACCGGTTGCGCCCCAGGTCGGTCAACCCGATCTGGATGAAGGTGACGTTGTAGTAGTAGCCCAACGCCATCATGCCAACGAACAACGCCGTACCCGCCACGCTGATCGTGCGCTCGCTCCGAGGTCGCTTCACGGCTGCCACGCTCTCCCAATACTCCCTGGCGCCACACTCCAAGTCAAATGCAGACCGTCCTATCGCGCTGAGGCTCTCCGCGACATCGTCCGGCGCCACTGGTCGACTATGATCGCTCGACCATGCGCTTACGCACCCTGGGCAGATTGGTGCTCGAAGAAGTCACCTTCACGCGCCCGAAACCCTTGCTGTTGCTGACCTACCTGGCGCTCGAGGGAACCCAGAAGCGCCGGCACCTTGCTGAGCTCTTCTGGCCCGCGGCCGCCGATCGCATGAAGAGCCTCACCGTGGCGCTCGCCAGGCTGCGTCAAGGAGCGCCGGGCGCAGTCGAAGCGGACGACGATTCGGCCTGGTCTACCGTCGAGGCGGACGCATCGCAGTTCATGAACCTGGTCGAGCGAAGCCGACCGAGCGAGGCGCTGGAGCTCTACCGTGGGACCTTCCTGGCGGGCTTCTACTTGCGGAACTGGAGTGCAGAGCTTGAAGAGTGGATCTACCAGACGCGCGAGTTCGTAGCCGTCCACGCTCGTCGGGCTCGGCTCGACCTGGCCGAGCAGCAGGCGCTCGAAGCACGCTTCGATGAAGCCGCGAAGCACGCCGAAGCCGCCTACAGGCTCGAGAGCGCGCCGGCGCCGGAACCTGAGGAGCTGCGGCGCATCCACACCTTGCTCACCGCCGCGAACAACCCGCACGCGATAAAGGTTCGCGAGGAAGCCGGCGAGTTCGGCCTCGATCTGAGCGGCTCGGTGGAGGAGGCGAAGGAACACCTACGAGGAGCTAGCGCCGCCCGCCAGGCGGCCCCGCTCACCAACCTTCCCAAGCGGGACAACCCCATGGTGGGGCGCGACCTCGAGCTCACCGAAGTCGGGACCCTGCTCTCACGACCTGACTGCCCTCTCTTGACTCTGGTGGGTCCTCCAGGAGTCGGCAAGACCCGCTTGGCGGCTCAAGTGGCACGAGAGCAGCTTGCGCTCGATGCGTTCGATGGCGGGGTCTACCAGGTCTCGCTCGGGGCGCTCGCGTCCGCGAGCGCCATCCCCAACTCGATCGCCGAAGCTCTCGGGATCGAGGTCGATGGAGCGGGAGAGCCCTTCGAGCTGGTAGCGGAGCGCATCGGTACCCGAGGTGTGCTGCTGGTCATCGACGACGTCGAGCACCTCATCTCCGGCGCGTCGCGTGATGCCGCCAGCACCCGCGAAGTGGACGGCGCGAGCACCCTCTCGGAGCTGATCGAGAGGTGTCCCGAGCTCACGCTCCTGGCGACCTCACGAGAGCGCCTCAACCTGGAGCATGAGCAGGTCTTCCCACTAGCGGGCCTGCCCTACCCGGAGAGCGACGCTCCAGGACTCGCCGAAGCGCGCCGATTCGACGCGGTCAAGCTCTTCGAGCAGCGCGCCAGGCGCGCGCTGCCGGGCTTCGAGTTGAGTCTGGAGAACCTTCCGCACGTGCTCCACGTCTGCCGCTTGGTCGAAGGGTTGCCGTTGGCACTAGAACTCGCTGCCGTCTGGGTCCGCGTCATCGGGGTCGACGAGATCGCCGCCGAGCTCGAGCGCGACCTCGATCTGCTCAGCACTACCGCCCGTGACGTGCCAGCCAGACGTAGGAGCATCCGTGCCGCGTTCGAGCACTCCTGGCGACTGCTCTCCGAAGAGGAGCGGAAGGTCCTGGCGAGGCTGGCGGTGTTCGCCGACGGTTTCCGCCGGAAGGCCGCGAGCGCCGTCGCGGAGGCCACGATCCCGGTACTCGCCTCGTTGGTGGACAAGTCGTTGCTCCGCCTAGACGGTTCTGGACGCTACAGACGACACCCACTACTGCTCCAGTACACGGCGGAGAAGCTCTCGCAGGAACCTGAGGAGCGATCGCGAGCCCAGCGCGCGCACCGCCGCTACTACATCGACACGCTGCAGAGCTTCGAGGACGCTCTGGTTGGATCTCCGCGCCAGAGCCAGACGCTGGCGCTGATCGAGCACGACCTGGCCAACACCGAGAAGGCCTGGCACGCGGCCGCCGACGACGGCGCGATCGACGACCTCTGGGACGCATGCCGGCCCCTGCAGACGTTCTACATCCAGCGAGGAGGCCTGGCTCACGTCGCTGCGACCGCGTTCTCGCGCGCCGCAGCCGTGGTCGAGCAGCGTGAGCCCGACGAACGGGCTCTGCTCGGCCGCCTGCTGGCCGCCGAGGCGTGGTTCAGGTACCGGCTGGGCGAGACGGAGCCGAGCACCGCTACCGCAGCGCGTGCGCTCGAGTTGCTGCGCTCGCGCGAAGGCAGCGAGTCGGTGGTCACGAGCGAACGTTCGCTGGCGATCGAGCGGGCGTTGATCAGCTCGCTCAACACCTTGGGTAACCTCGCCAAGCTACGCGGCGACCTCGGAGAGGCGGAGAGCAGGTTCGGTGAAGCCCTGGGGCGCGCCCGAGCGCGAGGCAACGGCGCACAGGTCACGATGCTTCTCAGCAACCTGGCCCTCGTGGCCAAGACCCGCGGCGACTTCGACGAGGCCGAGGAACTCTTCGACGAGGTGCTGGCCCTCAACCGCTCGCGCCACAACCACAGGTCCGTCGTACGCAACCTCGCCAACCTGGGAGGCCTGAAGGTGATGGCTGGCAGGCCCGAGCAGGCAGAGCAGGTGTTGCACGAAGGGTTACGACTGGCCAGGGAGATCGGCTACGGAGAGCTGGTTCCCAACCTGCTGCTGAACCTGGGTGGCGCAGCTTACGCGTTGGGCGATCACGCGCGGGCCCGCGGTCTGTACCTCGAGGCGCTGGAGCACCAACGAGGCAGCTTCGAGCGGGACTTCGAAGCTGACGCCCATTGCGCTTTGGGGCAAACCGAAGCCGCCCTGGGGAACCATCGGGAAGCCGCCGAGCGCTTCTCCACGGCTCTCCTCCTGGCCTGGACCGCCCAGTATCACAAGGTGATCTGCGAGAGCCTGATAGGTCTCGCAGGCATCGACCTCGTGCTCGGCGAACCCGAGCGTGCCGCGCTTCTCGTCGGCTCACTCCGTGCGCATGGTCCCTTGGAGGCTCCTTTGAGGGACAGGCTTACGGAGCTCGAGGCCAGGCTCGCAGCGACGCTCGGACCGGACGTGTCCTGCGCAGCAAGCGATCGCGGGGCCAACATGCCGCTCGAGCGTCTCGTCACGGAGGTGGCTCCCGAACTCGTCGCAAGGTGATGACTGCCTCGCGACGAGTTCGGGCACGGCCCGCTAGGACTCGCGATCGGGCCTCGGGGCCCTCAAGCAGGCTTCTGTGCGGAGATCGAGACGCTCTTCACGCCGAAGCGCGCCGTCGCGCCCTGGGCGGATCCGGAGAGGAACGCGTACTCGCGGTTCTCCTCGACCGATCGCACGACGAGTCCCGCTGCCTCGATCATGCCCAGGTAGCTGGCCTCCTGCGCGGCCCCACCTATGCAGGCCGCCCAGAGCGAGCTGTCTCTGACGATGTCGTCGGTGAGTTGCTTCTCGGTCACGATGTCGGCGATCGCCATGCGGCCGCCCGGCTTGAGCGCTCGGGCGATCTCGTCGAAGACGCGCTGCTTGTCGGCGGCGAGGTTGATCACCCCGTTCGAGATGACCACGTCAACGCTTCCAGCTTCGACCGGCAGGTCTTCGGCGTAGCCTGCCACGAACGAGTTGCTCGTGAAGCCGTGGTCGGCGCGCAGGCGCTCGGCTTTCGCCAACTGCGCCTCCGTCATGTCCACACCGATAACGCGGCCGCTGCTTCCGACCTTGCGAGCGGCCAGGAAGCTGTCCATGCCAGAGCCACTCCCGATGTCGAGCACCGTGTCGCCCTCACTGATCTCGGCGAGGTGTAGGTGGTAGCCGACGCCGGCGAAGGACGCTATGGCTTCTTCTGGCACTCCATCGAGCTCCTCGGCGGGGTACCCCAGCCGCTGGGCAAGGGGGCGCCCCATCTCGAAGTGGAACTCGCCGTCCGGTCTCTCGGCAACCTCGTGGTAGACCGAGCGGACCTTCGTGCGGAGGTCTTCTACCTCGACCGTGCTCATCTCGATCACCTCCTCCTGTTGGCTGTTTGCGTGCTAGAGCCGAGCTTCATCCGTTCACTCGCTCACTTCGCGGAACACCTCGCGGCGGCCCGACATGACCAGCGGAACGAGGCGCTCGTAGGTGGCTTGCCAGTCGGACGCGTCACGGGTGTTGCCGAGCGCCTGCTCGTAGGCACTCAGGCTCTCCACGCGGGTCTCCATCACGAGCGTGTAGAAGTCGCCCGTCATGTCCGCCAGGAGCCGATCGACCGGGTAGCCCGCCCGCTGCAGCGCCTCGCGGCCCTGCTGCAAGAGCTCGATCGCTTGCTTCGCCTTACCGAACTCGAGTTGGAAGATGTCGCGAACGATGATCATGCCATCCCTCCAGAGTCCTCCAAGCGGACGGACACGGGAACAGGGTTCGTGAGGATGTCCAGGACCGGTGAGGTGCGCTTGACATGCTCGCAAAGCTCGACGAGCTGCTCGCGCGGGGCGTCGGCCTCGACCCGGTAGCTCACCTCGATGCCCTCGTAACCGGGCCGCAGCTGGTCGCTCAAGCCGAGGAAGGCGCGCAGGTCGAGGTCGCCTTCGACGTCGAGCTCGAGTGACTCCACCTCGATACCTCGGGCCGCCGCGTTGTACACGAAGCCAACCGTCAAACAAGACGTAAGTGCGTGTAGGACTGCCTCGACCGCGTTGGGTCCGCGGTTCGCGCCGAGCAGCAGGGGTGGCTCGTCGCCTTCGAGCACGAACGGCTCGGAGCGAGAGGTATCCTCCTGGCCCGCGCCGTAGAAGCCCTGAACCCGTGTCTCGGAGGCTCCTCCGCCGACCCACTCCGTGTTGGCGCGGAACTTGAAGCGGGCGAGGCTCGGGTCGTTCTCGATCGCGCCGATGGTGGCGACCAGCCGATCCACGTCCACGCCGTTGCGTACGCTGTTCTGACTCGCTGTGTCGGTCATGTCTTCCTCCTTCCGATGTCTTTCCGGCTCTCGGCCGTGCTCACAGGCTGCGCGGGCGGGCACTACCGAGCCACTACCAGCGCCTCGCCCGCGTGTACCAGAGGTCAGCCGGTCGAAGCGAACCGGGGGTACGGGCGTGCAAACGTGAAAGCATGAACTTGCCCCCGCCCGCTGCCTGCGTCGGCACCGACCAGAGCCCGAACGGGAAGACGCTCTCGCAACGCGTGCGCACCCTGGTGGCGGACCTGGATCGACTGGGGCCGCGACCGACCGGCACCGTGACACATGCTGCTGCCGGCGCCTTGCTCGAGCGGGCACTGTGGTCGGCCGAGGCCCTGCCGTACCGCGGTGAGACGATGCTGATCCCGCATCACAGCGGCGTGGCGAACCTCGTGGGCATGGTGCCGGGGCGAGACCGCCACCGCCGGCCCTTGGTACTAGCCACCCACTACGACGGTCCTGACGACTCTCACGGAGCCGGCGACAACGCTGCAGCCGTCGCGTTGGCGGTGGCGCTGTGCCCGCTGCTTCGCCAGCGTCGCCTGGAACGTACCGTGGTCATAGCCCTTCTCGACGCAGGCGACCCGGCCAGCGTGCCGGCGGCGGCGCGCGGTGCAGAGCTGTTCGTGCACGAGCAACGCAGGCACGACTTGAAGGCCGCGCTGGTCGTCGATCGCGTCGGCCACCGCACCGCCCCTTCGGTACCCCCCCTCCTGGTGGTGGGCGCCGAGTCCGACCCGCGCCTTCCCTCGGCGCTGGCGCAACTACACGAGGAAGGTCCCGAGGTCGCCCCCGTCAGGCGCAGCCTGTTGGAGCACGCCGCGGCTCTCGACGCCTTCCGCGACGGCGAGATCCCCGCGCTGTGGCTCACTGCCGGTCATGCACCACACCATCGAGGGCCCGACGACCGCCCCCACCACCTGGACGACGAGCTCCTGGCAGGCACTGCCCGACACGTCGTGACGCTGCTCGAGCGACTGTCCTGCACGCGACTACCGGCGCCGTCGGGCGAGCACGACGTGAGCTCGTACGAGCGTTCGGCTTGGGGCCGGTGGAGCGCCGAAGGCGCCCTGGACGACCGAGGCCATCAGCGACTGGTGCGCTCGGTCTTGCCGCGCCTCACTTTCAGGACACCGACATGTCGCCCTCACGTACCACCGGCTCGCCCCAACCCGAAAGCTCCGAGCGGTGAGTGAGCAAGATCACCTGGCGCTCTCGCGCCAGCCTGCGCAGCATCTCGCGGGCACGACCCGAGCGCACCTCGTCCCAATGCACGAACGGGTCGTCCAGCACCAAGGGCAGCGGGACGTCGCCTGAGACGAGATCTAGGACTGCCAGGCGCAAGGACAAGGCCAGCTGATCGCGCGTGCCCTGGGAGAGTTGCGCGGGCAGCGCCACGTCGCCCTCTGGCTCGATCACGCTCGCGGCGAAGGCCTCGTCCAGGGTCACGCGTCGCCGCGGCCGGTCCGAGAACGCGGCCAGGAAGCCTCCCGCGCTCTCCTCTAGGCGCGCTCCGTGGTCGGCGGTGTAGCTGCGCCAACTCGCTGCGAGCTCGGCGTGAGCGAGCGCCATGGCCTCGACCTCCTCGCGAACGGCGGCTGCGAGCGCGGCCTTCTCCCGACTAGCCTCCATCAGCGCCGCGGCGTTGACGGTCGAGGCTCCTTCCGCCGCTGCGACGTCACGCTGGGCCGACAGCAGTTCGGCGTGTGCTTCCCGCTCGCGCTCCGCCGCGACGCCCGCTAGCGCCTCCACCCTGGCGAAGGACCTGCTCACCGCGTCCATCCGCTCGAGCTCCTCCAGCCCTTCACCATCGGCAACCGCGTGCTCCAGATCGACCGGCGGCAGGTCGGGATGCCGGGAGACGATCGCGCGCCAGTCGGCCGCGGCGCCCTCAACTTCACCCTCGAGACCTTGCGTCCTCGCGCGCATCTCCTCGACGCTCCGAGCTCGACAACTGCGCAGGTGTGACCCCAGGTCACGTTCAGCTTGAGCTAGCCGCCGCTGGGCCTCACGCACGTCAGCGAGCCAATCGCTCGCGCGGGCGGCCTCGGGAACTCCAGGTGATGACACCTCACCCGACTCCGCCGAGCGCACGACCGGCGAGCGCTGCTCGAGCCGTCCGTAGTCGTCGGTCTCCTCCTCGCCGATCAACAGCTCACTGGCCGGCGCCTCGCCATCGCCGTGAGCGCCCGTAGTGTTCCACCATGCCCCCACGGCCGCCTTCGCCCTGACGAGCCTTGACTCGGTCTCCTCGCGCTCTCGCGTGGCCGCGGCAGCCATGGCCGCAAGCGCCTCTCTCCAGGCGCGCTGCCGAGCGCGCTCGGCTTCCTCAGCAGCCTCCTGCCGTTCGCGTGCCAGCCGCTCGTCGTCGGCCCGAGCCGCGTCCGACTCCCATGCCTCCCAGGTCTCATCGGACAGACCGTCCAGCCAGCGCGCCACGGCACCTAGGGTGTAACCCGTCGGCGACGCTTCGGCACGCGTCACCAGAGCCATCAACCGCACGAGGTCTACGAGCGGACCGTCGCCAGCACGTACCGGCGCCTCCTCGAAACGCTCGGGATCGAGTCCGGCATCGTCGTCCACCAGGTCTCCGAGCAACGCCGAGAGCTCGCTGCGCGCAGCCCTCACGAGAGGCTTCAAGCGCATCCAGTCGAGATACGCCGCTTCCACGTCGCTCCCTTCGGGAAGAGCGCTCAGCACCGGCTCGACGGCGCGGAGGAAGTCCCGTCCCTCGCTCTCACAGGCCTCCAACTGCTGTTCGGCGCGCTCCAGCGCCGCGGCGTCGGACTGGACCTGCTCGTACTGCGCGTCGAAAGCCGAGCGCTGGCGCAGGCGCTGGCGCAGCTCGTCGTCGTCTCCGCTCAGGCCCGCCTCGGCCACCAGCCTGCGCGCGCGTGCGGTGCCGTCACCGATCGGTAACGACACCCCTACCAGTCCGCCCGCGGCTCCGGCCCACCACATCGCGTGGGGAACCACCAGACCGAGCAGCGCCAGCACCTGAGGCACCGCCCAACCTCCCGCCAGCGCGCCTGTCACGGCAGCAGCGATGCGCCAGGGCCGGGGGTCGCGCCGGCGTTCCAGAGCGCCGTCGAGCGCCTCCAGAGCACGGACCTGATCTGGCGTCAGCTCACGCACGCCGGCGAAGGCAGCGCGGTGGCGCTGGACGCGCTCGAGCAGGTCGTCGCGTCGCGAGCGCGCCGACTGCACCCGCTCCACGAGAGCCTGCTCGCGTTGACCGAAACCGCTGGCGAGGTCGAGCACCTCGTCGGGTAGGCGATCGAACACGGCGACCAAAGTGCCCAGGGCTGCGAAGAGACCCGCGCCGGAATCCGCGAACGATGGCCCAACCGCTAGTGGCGGGCCGTCGGGGCGCCCTGTCAGGCTCGTGGCGCC
>SKSV01000219.1 GCA_007122815.1 Trueperaceae bacterium
CAGGAGCGGAGGCTGTAGAGGTGAGCGTCCGCGCGGCCTTGGAGGCGCTGGTCGCGGGACCCACTCGTGACGAGGTGGAGCGGGGGCTCGGCAGCGAGGTCCCCAGCACCACCGAGGTTCGTGCCGTCGAGCTCGAGGACGGAGTCCTGACGGTGGACCTCAGCGCCGAGTTCTTGGCCGGCGGAGGTAGCTCCTCGATGTTGGGGCGCCTGCACCAGGTCCACTACACGAGTGCCCGCCCAGGTGTGGTCGAGGCCGTACGCCTGCTCGTGGAGGGAGAACCCCTCTCCGTTCTCGGCGGCGAAGGCATCATGGTCGAGCAGCCGTGGGTTCCGCCGGGAGGTGCCCTGCCACGGTGGTGAGGGTCGCTCTCTTCGCCTCCCTCCTCCTGGCGTCGTTGCTCGCGTTTCCAGCGGCGACCCTGGCTCAGGAGGCGGCGCCGTCCCGGGAACCGGCGCCGGGGCACACCTTCGGTGGCGACGCCGTAGCGTTCGGACGAACCGTCGATGCGCTCGTGACCCTGGTGCGCCGCGAGTACTGGGACCCCGACCATCTCGACTGGCAGGCTTGGGCGGATCGGTATCGCTCCGAGGCGGTCGCGGCGCTCGACAGGCCAGCCTTCGACGCCGTCATGCGCCGGATGTTGCGGGCACTCGATGACGACCACTCGTCCTGGATGGGTCTGAGCGCTGCCGCGCCCCGTGGAGGTAGCTCCGCCGGTAGCGACGCGGGGCCACCGCGGCTCGGTGCGCAGTTCTCCTTCGAGCCGGGACGCGGCCTCGTCGTCGAGCGCGTCTTCGCCGCCACCCCGGCGGCCGACGCCGGCCTGCGCCGCGCCGACGTGATCATCGCCGTGGGTGAGGTGCCCCTGGGCTCCCGCTCCGGGCTCATCGACGCCAACGCCGTCTTGGCGGAGGCGCTCGCCTCTGGCGACGTGAGGTTGGTGGTGGAGCGGCGCAGAGCCACGCTCTCGATCGACGTGGTCGGCGCGGCGGTGGCCTTCCGCGAGGTCGCCGAGGTGCCCTTCGCGGTGATGCTCGACCACGCCACGGGTTACCTGGCCGTGCCGACGTTCAACGCCGCCGGGGTCGGGCGCGAGGTCCACCGAGCGCTGGGTGAACTCCAGGACGAAGGCGCCGTGGCGCTGGTGTTGGACCTGCGAGGCAACCTGGGAGGCCGTCTAGCCGAGGCGGGGTTGGTCGTCGGGGCTTTCTCGAGGGGCACCTGGGCCGACGCAGTGGCACGCGGCGAGCTGGCCTGGCACGCCCGCGTCGAGTTGCTCGGCGATGGCCTCCTCTCGCGGCTGGAGCGTAGCGGGGGTGAGGTCCTGGCGGCTGCGCGCGTAGAGCGTCCGGTGAGCTGGCGGGGCCCGTTGGTGGTGTTGGTGGACTCGGCGACGGTGTCGGCCGGTGAGCTGGTCGCGTTGGCGCTGCAGGACCAGGAGCGAGCGCTCGTGGTGGGACAGCCCACGGCCGGGAACGTGGAAGCCGTGCAGGGGTTCACTCTCCCGGACGGCAGCCGTGTGATGCTAGCGGTCGCGGACCTGCGTGGACCCCGCGGCCTCGACTTCTCAGCTGGTGTGGTGCCGGACGTGCTGGCCAGGGCCGCCGGCAGCGAGCTGGCGCGGGGCATGGACGGGCCGCTGGTCGAAGCCCGCCGTCTGCTGGGGGGGCTGCCGTTCACGCCCGATCGACTCTTCTGACGCGACTCTCATGAGCGAGATCGGCTCTACTGGAGCGACTCTCAGGAGCGAGATCGGCTCGTGTCTCCTGCGGTTCTGCTGCGGTCGTCGGGGCGCTCAACACCCTCATCGGGGCCGCGTGATAGACTCCCCGTCGCTGCGCCGGGAGCGCTTTGGGCGCTCAGGCGCCTTGGAGGCTGGTGCGCCCGACAGGATTCGAACCTGTGGCCTTTCGCTCCGGAGGCGAACGCTCTATCCGACTGAGCTACGGGCGCCCGAGCAACCGCTAACCTAGCACCGGCCCTGGAGGACGTCAACCCACATGAGACTCAGCCGCCGCTCCAACCTGATAATCCTATGGATCCTCGCGGGCGCACTCGTGCTCGGCATGGTCATCACCTTCACCCCGACGATGGGGCTCGGTACTGGCAGCCGCGACGGGAGCGTTCCAGCGATCGTCGTTAACGGCGAGCCGATCAGCGAGCTCGCCGTGGCTCGCGCGCGCTCGAACCCACTGTTCAACCTCGTCCAGGAAGGCGAGATCGGTGCCGACCTGGAGCTGCTGCTCGTGGACGACCTCGTGCGCCAGGAACTCGTGCGCCAGGAAGCCTCGCGGCAACGCGTGACGAACGCCGAAGTCCGCAGCGCGGTGGACGAGTTCCGCGTGAGCCGCGGGGTGGCCGGGCGCGCGAACGACTCGAACTACCTCTCTCTGATCGCCGGCTCGGGCTTCACCGACGAGACCTTCCGCCAGTACATGGGGCAGCAGTTGCGTCAGGAGAAGTGGCAGAACCAGCTGATAGATGACGTGACCGTCAGCGATCAAGAGGTGGAGGCCTTCTACCAGGCCAGCCGTGAGCAGTACCAGACGGAGGAGCGGATCCTCGCCCGCCAGATAGTCGTCGCCACGCGGGAGGAGGCCGAGGCCGTGCGCGCCGCACTGACGGCTGGCGCCGACCCCGCCGAGTTGGCGCGAGAGGTCTCCCTGGAGCGTGCCGACCGCGCCGGGGCGCTTGGAGCCGGCACCGGCGAGAGCGAGCCCCGTCCGGTGGGGAGGCCAGCTCTGCCAACCCCGGTCGCGACCGCGGCGTTCTCCATCCGCGGGCCCGGCATCACGGACGTCGTCGACTCCGGCGGTCAGTACCACGTGGTGGTGGTCGAGGACTACCTGCCGGCCCAGACCAGGCCGTTCGAAGAGGTCGCCGAGCTGGTACGCGAAGACGCGCTGCAGGCGAAGCAGGCGCAGGTGCTCGACGATGCGGTGCGGCGGTTGCAGCGCGAGGCGCGGGTGGAGATCCCACCTGAGAGTCAACTCGACCTGGGCTACGAGGACGAGGTCGTGGCCGAGGTCGGCGAGATCGACATCAAGCGCAGCGAGCTGGTGCGCGCTACGTACACCAACCCGCAGATCCAGCAGTCGCTCTCGCCGGACATGGCGTTCCTCATAACGGGCTTCTTCAAGCCTGCGATCTTGGATCAGCTCATCGACCAAGCCTTGGCGTATCAGGGTGCCGAAGAGTTGGGTGTGCCGTTCGTCGGGCCCCGCAGCTTCGTGGCCCAGAACGCCCTCGCTTACGTGGCGCGAGACGTCAGCGTCAGCGACGAGGAGATCGAGGCCTTCTACGAGGAGAACCTGCAGAACTACACGGTGGCCGCCAGTGCAGCGGCGAGCCGGGTCGACTTCGAGGAGGTCGCTGACGCCGAGGGTTTCCGCGTCGCGATGCAGGGTGGCGCTGCCATCGAGGAGGCCGTCGAGGCCTTCGGTGGCGAGCTCACCTCGCTCGGCACGGTGCGTCCCGGACAGCTCCAGACCGACCTCGACACGGCTCTGTTCGCCACTGACGCGTTCGAGCCGCTGCCTGAGGGTGGAGAGGTGAGCGACGTGCTGGTGCTCGCCGTGCAACCCGAGGCCCTGCCCGAGGAGCTCGAGGACGAAGGCGAGGACCCGAGCGCAGAGATCGAGCGCGAGATCGTCGTGTTGGTGGCCGAGCGGACACCCGAGCGCGTTAGGCCGCTATCGGAGGTCCGCTCGCAGGTCGAGAACTCTCTCCTGACCGAGAAGCGGGCCGAGGCGCGCCAGGCGTGGCTCGAGGGCCTGCGCGAGACGATGGCCGTGGTGAACCACCTCGACGTCGACCCCGCGGCGCTCTCCACCCCCAGCTTCGAGTTCGTCGACGAGCCACCGGCAGAGGACGACGGCGTTGCCCTGGAGGGGCTCCTCGAGGAAGAGGCTGAGGACGCCGAGTCGGACGACCCCTCGGGGCAGGACTGAGCGCAGGTGCCGCGCGCGCTGCTCTCGGTATCTGACAAGTCCGGCCTGGTGCCGTTCGCGGCCGGCCTTGTCGAGTTGGGCTTCGAGTTGGTGTCGACCGGAGGCACCGCCAGCGTCATCCAGGAGGCTGGGCTACCTGTTACCAAGGTCGCTGCGGTGACCGGCGCCCCCGAGATCCTCGGGGGGCGCGTCAAGACGCTGCACCCGCGCGTGCACGGGGGGTTGCTAGCGCGGCCCGACGCGCAACACGAGGCGGAGCTAGCCGATCACGGCATCGCGCGCTTCGACGTACTGGCAGTCAACCTCTACCCGTTCCGCGAGACCGTCGCCCGGCCGGGCGTCACCCTCGACGAGGCCATGGAGCAGGTCGACATCGGCGGCCCCGCGATGGTCAGGGCGGCGGCCAAGAACCACGCCGCCGTCGTCGTGGTGGTCGAACCGGAAGGCTACGACGCGGTGCTTACAGACCTGCGCTCGGGCGGTGTGCCCATGGAGCGACGCCGCGAGCTCGCTCGAGCGGCTTTCGCTCACACCGCCGCCTACGACGCCGCGATAGTGCGCTACTTGGACGGCGAGTCCCAACTGCCGCTCACCCTCCACCTCACGCTGGAGCGGGTCGAGGAGCTGCGTTACGGCGAGAACCCGCACCAGTCCGGAGCGCGCTATCGCGAAGACGGAGTCAGCGGTGCCTGGGACATGGCGCAGCAGCGCGGCGGGATGGCCCTCTCGTACCTGAACCTCTTCGACGCCGACGCCGCCTGGCGGTTGGCGCACTCGCTCGGGGAAGGGCCTACCGCGGTGATCGTTAAGCACGCCAACCCCTGCGGTGTGGCCAGAGCGGCTACGTTGCAAGAGGCGTACGAGCGAGCCTTCGACGCCGATCCCAAGTCGGCTTTCGGGGGTGTGGTGGCGCTCAACGGCCACGTCGACGCGGCACTCGGTGAGGCGATAGCGTCCAGGGCGAAAGCCGACGTGCTCATCGCGCACGGGTTCGATCCTGGCGCGCTCGAGCGCTTCGCGGCCAAGCGCAAGAACATGCGGGTGTTGAGCGCGCCGCCGCCGGGGGCGCCAGCGCGCCAACTGAGGCGAATCGACGGCGGCTTCCTCGTGCAGGGCCCGGACCTGGTGCGGCTCGAGCGTGAGAGCTGGCGCGTCGTGACCGAGCGCCAGCCCAGCGAGCGCGAGTGGAGCGACCTCGAGCTGGCCTGGTGCGTTTGCGCGGCCACCTCATCCAACGCCATCGTTCTCGCGTCCGACTCCGTGGCGCTCGGCATAGGCGCCGGGCAACAGAGCCGAGTCGACGCAGCCGAGCTCGCTGTGAGCAAGGCGGCGGGTAGGGCGGCCGGCGGCGCTTGCGCCTCGGATGCCTTCTTCCCGTTCAGGGACGGTCTGGACGTGGTGGCCGGCGCCGGCGTGTCCGCAGTGGTCCAGCCTGGCGGCTCGATGCGGGACCCTGAGGTCATCGAGGCAGCGGACGAGCACGGCTTGGCGATGGTCTTCACGGGAGAGCGACACTTCCGTCACTGATCTCCGTCACCGACGCACCATAGCTAGTGTCGAGGACCCCTGGTCGCCCCACATCTTGTAGCGTCCAGGGGTGAGCGTGGTACATTCGGTGACGCCGTTCGAGCAGGAGTGAGAGCAACTTCACGCACCACTAGCTCGAACATCTAGTACGTTCTGGAGAAGGGCGTACAAGAACTAGTACCTGATACGACGAGAGCCTGGGGCGACACCGATCGCCCCGGGCTCGACCGACCGAAAGGGGTCCTCCGAGGTGGCCAACCGCGCGCCCGTACCCGACAGCCAGGCCCTCGCGGCGTTCGACGACCACGCGCTCGCCATCGCATCGCGCCAGTACTTCCAGAACGGCGACGAGGACCTCATAGGCATGTTCCAGCGCGTCGCCCGCTGGGTGGCCAGCCCCGAAGCGGCGGACGCACGCAGCGAACACGCCCAACGCTACTTCGACCTCATGATCAGCAAGCGCTTCTGCCCCGGGGGCCGCGTGCTGGCTGGCGCCGCCACCAAGCACGGTAACGTCCTCAACTGCTTCGTCCAAGACGGCCGGCCCGAGACCGAAGGGAGCGACCCCTGGGTGCTGCGGCTCGCCGCCAAGCTCGCCGTCGTCACCAAAGTTGGCGGCGGCAACGGGCTCTGCCTCGACCCGATCGCCCCCAAGCGTGCCTTCCCGGGCCACGTCGGCCAGCTCTACCTCACCATCGCCCCCACCCACCCCGACTACGACAAGGTCAAGGACGGGACCTTCATGGACCTCGTCCACGGCACGTACGTCACGCGCGGGTACCGCGCCGGGCGCTTCGTCGAGTACCACGCCGCTCCGTCGGACGTACACGTCAAGCAGGTAGGCGACTCGGTCGAGAGCATCTGGCAGTGCGCTTCCGACGTCGTTACCACCTTGCTGCGCGGGGAAGACCTGCTGCTCGACCTCAGCGAGCTGCGGCCCGAAGGCACCCCCGTACACGGCTCCGGAGGCACCTCCAGCGGCCCCTCCTCCTTCGCGGTGGAGGTGTTCGACAACTTCGCGCGCTGGGCGCAGCTCGGCGGCGCCGAGTACGCCGGGCCCGTCGCCGCACTCAGGTACGTCTTCAGTCCTACGCTCCGCGTGATAAGGCAAGGCGGGTGCTTGCACCCCGACACGCTCGTCCACACGAGCCGCGGCACGTTGCGCCTCTCAGAGGTCGTCGACGCACACCAGATGGGCTGGCAGGACCACCGCCTCAAGGTTGCCACCGACGAGGGCTGGAAGGACAGTCCGAGAGGGTTCAACAACGGCAACGCCCCCACCCTGCGCGTCACTCTGGCGAACGGTCAGACCCTGCGCGGCACACCTCGCCATCGGGTCAAGGTGCTTAGGCAAGATGGACGCCGAGAGTGGGTGCGGCTCGAGGACCTGCAAGCGGGCGATCACGTGATCCAAGTGCTCGATCAGCACACCGGAGCGCCGGTCGTGCTGCGGCCGGTCGACGTCCCGCACCACAACGCGACGCCGATCGCGATGCCGGAGGTCCTGAGCGAGCGACTCGCGTTCTTCCTCGGCTATCTGTGGGGCGATGGGTTCGTGAGCGATGGTCGGGTCGGCCTCGCCGTCGCGCACGGTTCACCGATGGTGGACGAGGCGCCGCGGCTCTTCGCCGAACTGTTCGGCCTCGAGGTCGCGCGCGAGCAGAAGGTGGGCGACGCCAGCGTCGTGTTCGTGACGAAGGCAGCACACCTGATCGCCTGGCTCGACGCCAACGGCCTGTCCAAGGCGAAGGCCCGCGAGCTGCGCCTCCCGAAGGCGATTCGCATGGCCCCGCGGCCGGTGGTCGGCGCGTTCCTGAGAGGCCTGTTCGAGGCCGACGGCTCACTGTCCCACGGTATGCCGTCCCTCAGCACGGCCTCGGTCGTGCTCGCCGAGGACGTAGCGACGATGCTAGCGGGTCTGGGGATCCCGACCAAGAGTCGGGTCGTCGGAAGCCGTCTCGACCGCTACTCGCGGCACGCGATTCATCACCTGCGCGTGGTGAGCGCGAAGGGCCTTGCACGCTTCGTCGAGCGTGTTGGTGCGATGCCCGGTTCGCGCCTCGAAGCGATGGGTTACCACGTGCCCGACGAGGGTCGCGAGCAGTCATGGGCACAGGTGCGCGGCGACCGTCACCTGACGGCGACCGCGTACGACCGCCTGCGGTCCGTACCGGCGGTGGCCGAGCGGTTGCCAGAGTTCGCCTATGACGAGTACTACGTCCCCGTGCGCGCGGTCGAGGACGCGGGCCGTTCGTTGACCCTAGACTTGTCGGTCGACGAGAACGAGACCTACCTGGCTGGCGGCTTCGTGACCCACAACACGCGGCGCGGCGCGGGCATGGCGACGATGTCCATCACCCACGCCGACATCCGCGACTTCATCACCGCCAAGGACCTCGAGCGCGAACGCACCGAGGGAGACATAAGCACCTTCAACATCTCGGTGCTCGTGAGCGACGAGTTCATGCGGAGCGCCGCCCTCGAGGGACCAGCTGGCGTCCTGCACGACATCGCGGAGCACGCATGGCAGACGGGTGAGCCCGGCCTCATCTACGTGGATCGCATCAACGCCCACAACCCCATGCGGGCGTCGTTGGGGGACATCAAGGCCACCAACCCTTGCTTCGCGGCCGACACCCGGATCGCGACGAGTCGGGGTCTCGTCACCATCGGTGAGTTGTTCGAGACGCAGGAGAACCTGTTCGTCGTCACCGATCGAAGAACGTATCTCGATCAGCCGGGTGTGATGCCGCGAGCGGCTGCCAAGGTGTTCAAGACCTCGGAGAGCGCCCGCGTCTACCGATTGAGGACTCGGCATGGCTACGAGGTGCGCGCAACGCCGGATCACAAGTTCCTGACGCCTGACGGATGGGTGAAGCTCCAGGATCTTGTACCCGGATCGAAGCTCCTGATCCAATCTGCCGAAGGCTCCTGGAGTGACCAGTACGAGTTTCCAGCACACGTTCGCGTTGCGCAAGCGGAGCTCGTGGCAACCGCCGACAGTAACAACCGCGGTGGTCTCGCGTCGCGAACTGGTCGCAACGACATCCGCGCGCGCTTCTCATCCCTCCCGACCCACTGGAGCAGGGAGTTCGGCGTGTTGCTCGGGTTGCTGGCTGGTGA
>SKSV01000149.1 GCA_007122815.1 Trueperaceae bacterium
CGGGGTGGCGGTCATGGTGCTGACGCACTACCTGGACGGGGTGCCCGTCTCGGAGGACTACCTGAGCTACGGGCCCGACGGCGTGCGCTCGCTCGGCACGGCGTCCGGCGGGCACGTGCTGCGCTACGACCCACCCCTACTCGTCTACCCTGCCGCTCCCTTGGAGGTGGGGACCACGTGGCGCTCGACCACCGACCTCGGCTCGTTCAGCATCACCCTCGACGCAGAGGTGGTGGGGTTGCGCGGTATCCAGACGCCCGCAGGCCGCTTCAACGCACTTCAGGTTCGCCAGCGGACGCTCACCAGCACTGGCGCCTCCACGCTGCTCGACCTCTTCTTCGTGCCCGGCGTAGGCGTGGTCCGTTTCGTCACGCAGGACGGCATGCTCGTCGACCTCATAGAGCACGCCCGCTAGCACGTCGCCTGCGCGCCGCACTCGCAGCTCGCGCCACCCGCGTCAGCCGGCGTCCTCCCTGTCCGTCGCGAGTACGGCGTCGGCCAACCGTCCGTTGTGGCCCAG
Source organism: Trueperaceae bacterium (assembly GCA_007122815.1). GTDB lineage: Bacteria > Deinococcota > Deinococci > Deinococcales > Trueperaceae > CSSed10-48. The sequence goes on from SKSV01000149.1 coordinate 521, forward strand.
CCACTCGACGACATGCGCTTCCAGCTCCCCGTGCTCGATCGCAGCGCGCAAGCCCGCCATGAGCCGCTCCATGAAGCGCAGGTTGTGGACGGTCAGGAGTTGAGGCCCGAGCCCTTCTCCGCTCTTGAGCAGATGCCTCAGGTAGGCGCGTGAGAAGCGCCTGCACGTACCGCAATCGCAGCCATCCTCGAGCGGTCGCGCGTCGCGCGCGAACGCCGCGTTCTTCAGGTTCAAACGGAAGGCGCGACGCGGCCGGCCCTCGTCGTCGAGGCGGGCGAGGACGGTGCCGGTCCGGGCGTTGCGGGTGGGCGCAACGCAGTCGAACGTGTCGATTCCCCGCGACACCGCCGCCAGCACGCCCGGAACGTCACCAATGCCGAGCAGGTGCCGCGGCAAGGCCGCGTCGAGCGCCGGCACCGTCCACTCGAGCACCCGGTGCATGTCGTGGTGCGAGCGGCCCAGGTTGCCGCCGATGGCGATGCCGTCGAACCCCAGCTCGGTGATGGCGTCCGCGCTCTCGCGCCGGAGCTCCTCGAGGGCTCCGCCCTGCACCACCCCGTAGAGGGCCTGCTCGTAACCGTGCGGCGCATCCCCGGAGCGGAAGGCTGCCAGGCAGCGCCGCGCCCAACGGTGGGTGCGCTCCATGCTCGCGCGCGTGTAGCTCGCGTCGTGCAGTGGGCTGGTGCACTCGTCGAAGGCGAGCATGACGTCGGCGCCGAGCGCCCGCTGCACGGCGACGCTCCGTTCGGGAGTGAACACGTGACGGCTTCCGTCGACGTGGCTGACGAAGTGGACCTCGTTCTCGCCGACACGAACCATGGAGCCGCCCGAGGTAGGCCTCCTCGGTGACGTCGATGCGCGTGCCTCGCCGGCGGCTTCCGACGCCGAGCCGTCGCCCTGTTCGTCCGGGAAGATGTTCGAGAGCTTACCTACTCCGTGGTCGATGGAGGCACCCAGGGAGAAGACCTGGAACCCGCCCGAGTCGGTCATGAGCGGTCTGGGCCAGCCCATGAAGCGGTGCAGCCCGCCGTGCTCTGCGATCACCTCCGCGCCCGGCCGGAGGTAGAGGTGATAGGTGTTGGCGAACAGTACCTGCACCCCGCTCGCGGCCACCAGGTCGGGGTCCACGCCCTTCACGCTGGCCTGAGTTCCTACCGCCACGAAGGCCGGCGTGTCGACGTGTCCGTGCGCCGTGGAGAGCCGGCCGCGGCGAGCCGACCCGTCCCGCGCCAGCACCTCGAAACGGTCGGGCCCCGCTCTGCTCTCGCCGTCGTACACGCGCCGACGATAGCACGCCCCACCGTTGCCACTACGGCTCTGACGTGTCCTGGACAGGCTTCTGCCGATCTTGTCTCGGCGATGGTCGCGCCGTCGCCGCTGTTAGCCACAAGAGTCTGCTACCCTTACGCGGCTAGGAGGTGCGCGAATGGCGCTCCGACTCAGCGGCAAGGTGGCGGCCATCGGGCTTCTCACCGTCGCCCTGATAACCGCCTTCGGCTCTCCCAGGGATGCTGGCAACAGCGTCGTGCCCCTCACGGTATCGGTGAGCGTCGAGTTACCCGCCGCAGTGCCGCTTCGCGTGGCTGCCCAGTTGGGCGTGCTTCACGAGCCCGTGGTACGCGATAACGGGCCAGCGCCGCTGGCCGGGCCGGTCGCCACACCCACCTTCGTGGTGCGCGCTACCGCCTACAACTCCCTGGAGAGTCAGACCAACTCACAACCCCACGTCACCGCCACCGGCGTACGGACGCAGTGGGGCATCGTAGCCGTGAGCCGCGACTTGCTCGGGGTGTCGCTGCCCTACGGCTCCCTGGTGCGCTTGCGCGACCTGGGTAACTTCCACAACGGCAGGGGTCACGGTGCCTACCAGACGCTGCTGGACGGCACGGAGGTGTTCATCGTCGAGGACACGATGCACCCGCGCAAGATCAACCAGATCGACCTCTGGTTCGCCGACTACGCCAGCGCCGTCAACTGGGGGGTGCGCAGCATCGAGGTGGAAGTGGTCCGCTTCGGTCGACACGGTCCGTTGCTGGACCACCTCGTGGTCGAACGCGAGTTCGAGGTGGACCCGCGCTGGTTGGCGGTCCGCTGACGCGCGCGCCAGGAGCTCGTCTGGCAGCGGGCTAGACTGACGCGTGCGACCCTTCGTACCGTTCCTCGCTTGGCGCCACGTGAGGCGCCGCGGACTCCAGAGCGTCATCACCACACTGGGCGTGGCGGTTGGAGTCACCGTCCTGATCACCGCGTTGTCGCTCACCAACGGCTTCATCGACGAGCTGATCACCTCCACCTTGCGCGCGACGCCGCACGTCACGCTGCAGCCGTACTTGATCGGCGACCGCTTGCCCCACGACGAGGCATTGCGCCAGGACCTCGCCGCGCAAGCGGGCGTGGTTGCCGTGGCGCCCTTCATCTCCGGGCAGGCGCTCATCGCCCGCCGCGCCAGCGCGTCGCTGGGGATATCGGCCCGCCAGGGCTTCGCGCAGCTCATCGGCATCGACCCGGAGCACCACGCGGAAGTGCTGGACCTGCCCGAGATCGCCGCAGCGCGCTCCGCGCTCGAGGCCGAGGGCGGCGTCGTGCTCGGGGCGTCACTGGCAGCGCAGCTCGGCGTGCTGCCCGGCGACACGGTGATGCTCCGAGAGCTCGGCGGGCGCACGATGAGCCTCGAGGTCAGTGACACCTTCCGCGTCGGGAACGAGCTCATAGATGCCGTGACCGCGTACGCCGAGCTCGGGGTCGTGCAGGGCTACCTCGAAGCGGAGGGTGAGATCGGTGGGTACCACGTGCGGGTGCGCGAGCCGAGCGCGGCGGCGGAGATCGGCGAGCGCCTCGGTGGGGCGTTCGGCCTTCTGCCCACCTCCTGGGAGCGGCTGTTCGGCAACCTCATCTCGCAGCTGCAGCTCCAGAAGGCAGTCATCTCCGTCGTGACGTTCCTGATCGTCCTGGTGGCGGCGATGGGGATCGCCAACGTCATGGTCCTGACGGTGGCCGAGAAGACCCGCGACATAGCCATCCTCCGCGCGCTGGGAGCTTCATCCCGCCAGGTGCTCGCGGTGTTCACGCTCGAGGGCTTCGCGCTCGGCGCGGCCGGCACCGCTCTCGGAGTGCTCCTAGCCCTCGGGGTCACGACCTACTTCCGGGTGCAGCCTTACCCGCTCCCGGGCGACCTCTACTTCATCACCCAGTTGCCGGTGGTCGTGGAGGCCTGGGATGTGGCGTGGGTCTGCTCGGTCTCGCTCGCCACCAGCGTGGTGGCGTCGCTAGTCCCGGCGCGCCGTGCCGCACGCCTGCGGCCTGCGGAACTCCTCCGGTGAGTCCCGGTCGCCGCGGACCGCCGCGTCCCCTCACGCCCGAGCGAGCCTGGGACCACGCGCTCTGGCTGCTCGGACGGCAGGCGTACAGCGCGGCCGAGCTCGAGCGACGCCTGCTGCGCAGGCAGCTGGCCAAGCCCGAAGCCGAGCGCGTGGTGGCGCGCCTGAGAGAGCTCGGGCTGCTCGACGACGCCAGGTACGCCGAGTCTTACGTGGACGCGCGGAAGCGCGCCAAGGGGACGCGGGCCCTTCGGGTCGAACTCCATCGCAAGGGAGTCGGTGAAGAGGAGATCGAGGCCGCGCTCTCCGAGGCCGGCGAGAGCGACCAGCTCGCGGTCGCCTTGGACCTGTTGGGCAGGCACTCGTGGCGTTTCGCAGACGCAGCCGGCGAGGATCTCGATGTCGCGCGCCGCGCACGAGCCCGCGCCGCGGCGTTCCTGGCTCGCCGCGGCTTCGCTCCCGACGTGGTGGCAGAGGCGCTCTCGCGCACCTGGCCTGACGAGCACTGACGACCGCGCCCGAGTCGTCGCTCGAGGTAGGCGCTCCACAACCGTGCCCGCCACGGCCCGCCGGCGGGTCCGCTCGCGGTTGCTAGGTCAGCAGAACGCGGGCTATACTCATCAGTCGCGTCGGGGCGTAGCGCAGCCTGGTAGCGCACATCGTTCGGGACGATGGGGTCGGAGGTTCGAATCCTCTCGCCCCGACCACTTCAGCGGCCCGGAGGCTCGATTGAGCCTCCGGGCCGCGCTAGTCAGGTCGGGTTCACCGTCGTGAGCGCTCCCTCACCTGCCCGACCTGCCGACGGTGGGCGACGCGCTCGTGCTAACATCCGCGCCGAGGTCCGTTCGCGGGAGGTGACATACCGCGGGCGGCGCAGGCCGCGCGGGCGGCGAAAGCCGCGCTTGCGGCAGCGTCCCGCTCCGGAGGTCCCGTGCGCAGACACCTAGCCCCCTACCTCATCGCGCTAGCTTCGCTGTCACTGGCCCCGGCGGCGACGGCGTTGCTGTTCGGCTTCGCGCAGCTCGGCCAGCGTCCACCCGAAGCGTTGCAAGGAGCCGTAGTGGTGCTCTTGGGTGTGCTGCTAGGAACGCCCCTCACCTTCATGCGCAGGCGACTGCCACGGGCCCTGCAGCTGAGCACTTTGGCTCCCGGAGCGGTGCTCGCAGTGGTCGTGGCGTTGGGACTCGAGAGGCTCTTCCCGATCGCCAGCGAGACCGGCGCCATGCAGGTGATCCTGTCGGGTCAGGTACCGGCCGGGGCGGGCGGCGCGGCGCTCGTCGGGTTGGCATCCAGCGCGCTCTCGTGGCTGGTGTCGAGCGCCTGGCTGGCGCTGGGTGGCAGGCGCACGGAGCTCTACGCAGGCGCCTCGGTGTTCGTGGTCTGCACCGTGCTGGCGAACTACACGCTCGACAGCTTCATCCCGCTCGGTGACTTCTTCCTGGTGAACGTCGGCACGTTGTTCTTCGGCATCACCTTCACGCAACGCGACCGACTGCACCACTTCGGACGCCCGGTCGTGTACAGGCTGATCCTGATGGCCGGCATCGGCAACGTCATCGCGGCGCTCAGCCTGGGCACACCCCTGCGCTACGTGGCGGTCAGCTTCCTCGCGATCGTGGTGTCCGACAGCGCCAACACCGAGGTCTACCACCGGCTGCTGCGCCTACGGTGGGTGGCGCGAGTCGCGAGCTCCAACGCGGTGGCTGCGCCGCTCGACACGATCGTCTTCACGACCCTCGCCTTCGCCGGCGAGCCCTTCGCGACGCTCCGGTGGATGACGCAGGTGATCGTCACTGACGTGCTCGTCAAGTACGGAGCTAGCATGGTGGCGGCGATCACCATCCTGAGCCGGCCCGAGTGGATACCCAAGGCACCGGGTGAGGACGCGCCGCTACCAGCCGAAGCGGAGGCGCAAGCGGCGGCTGGCGACGAGAGCCTGGGCTGCCTTCGCGAGAGCCAGCGCCTGGCCGTCCCCGCCGGGCGCCGTGGCGAAGCTCAATCCCACCGGCAGACCGAGCCCGTCTAACCCTACCGGCACCGTCGCGACCGGCCCGCCCAGGAGGTTGCCGAGGGTGGTGGAGCGCAGCACCGCCAGGTTGGCCTGCACGTAAGCGGCGTCGTCGGCAACGAGCGGCGCGAGCAGCGGCGGCGCCACCCTGACCGTCGGTAACACGAGCGCGTGGTAGCCCGAGGAAGACTGCCAGAAGGCCGAGCGCAGGCGCTCGCGCTCGGCGCTGAGGCGCTCCAGATCACCTGGGGATCGCGCGCTCACCGCCAGGATGCGGCTGACCACGCGCGGGTCCATCGAGGCGCCGTCGCGCTCTAGCATCTCGCGGTAGAGCCCGTACGCCTCGTGGGCGGCGAAGCTCCCGAAGCGCTCGAAGAGCCCATCGAGCTCGACGAGCTCGGTCGAGGGGCGAACGGTGATCGAGTGACCGGCCTCCTCGAGGGCGGCGAGGGCCGACCGGCACACCTCGGCCACGCCCACATCCAGCGACTCCCAGAACACGCTCGAGGGAGCCAAGAGGCTCCAGCGCTGAGGCGGCGCCGGCAGCGGCCGCGGTCGTGCGCCCGCCATCACCTGGGCCAGGACCCAGGCGTCGTCCGCGTCGCGCGCGATCGGTCCGAGCGTGTCGAGGGTGGTGGAGAGCGCTACGGTGCCTTCGGTCGGGATCCAGCCGTCGGTGGTCTTGAGGCCGACGAGGCCGTTGAACGAGGCCGGGATGCGCACCGAGCCTCCGGTGTCGCTCCCTACCGCGATGGCCGCCAGCCCCGTCGCCACCGCCACGGCGGAGCCCGACGAGGACCCGCCGGGTACGCGCGTGGCATCGATCGAGTTGGGCGGAGTGCCGACGAATGGGTTGATCCCCAAGCCGCTGAAAGCCAGCTCCGTCATCGTCGTCTTGCCGAGGAACACGGCTCCGGCAGCAGCCAGACGTGCTGCCACCGGAGCGTCCGACACGGCAGGCGCGCGCGCCATGAGCGGTGGGCTGCCGGCGCCTGTGACCTCACCTGCGGTATCGATGAGGTCCTTGATCGCGATGGGAACGCCGTCGAGAGGTCCGCGGCGGGCGCCCGCCGCGCTGCGCTCGGACGCCTCGCGCGCCTGCCGAAGAGCCCGCTCGGCGCTCACCAGCCGGTAGACGCTCCCGACCTCGATGCGCTCGAGGTAGGTCTCGGTCACCTCCAGCGGGTCGAGTTGGCGGTCGTCGTACGCCTGGGCCAGCTGGAGCGCGCTCATGCGGGTGGGATCGAGATCGCTCATGCGGCACCATACCGGCAGCGCGGTGGTCACCCGGCGCCAGCGCTCGCGGGCGCGCGCAAGCACGCGGTAGCATGGCGGTACGAGGAGGGCGCTGCATGCAGAGGACCCGAGCGGAGCTCGAGGCGATGGCGCACGACGACCTGGTAGCGCGCGTGCTCGAACTGCAGGACATGCTCAAGGAGGGCCTCGCCGTGCGTGACGCCCTACATGGGGTGCTCAACCACCTGCTCAACGCCAAGCAGGAGGAGGTGGCGCGCTACGCCGACGGCGACCCGACGGAGTGGGACGAAGAGGACGCGGAACTCGCCGAGGCGTGGGCGGCCGCGCGCCACGCCGTGTCCAACCCCCTCGGCCTGGCGCGCGGCGCCCGCTAGCAGGTCAGCGTTCCGCCCGAACCACTACAACCACCCAGCGTCCCGCCAGAACTACTCAGCGTTCCGCCCGAACGATGATGAGTGACCCGTGCCGGTTCGCCGGCACGTCGAAGGTCCCCCTGACGTCAACCGGTCCGAGACCGGATTCGGTCATGAGCCCAGACGCCTCGAAGCTGCCAACCAGGCGCGTCGCGGAGTCGGTCGTCAACGTCCAGGTCAGGTCGCCCGAGTAGACCTCGTCGTCGGTATCGCCGAAGAAGATGCTGGCGACGGTGCCACCCTCTCCCTCCGCGCTGTCGTCGGCCTCCACGAGCACTATGGCGAACTCCTGCTGCACCCGCTCGTTCTGCACCAGCGACACGCTCACGAAGCGCGCGCCGTCCTCGTCTTCGCCGCGCAAGCCGAAAGCCACGTTGTGTGCCTCTGGGTCGCTGTCCTCGCTGACAGGCTCTCCCCTGAACGACCCCACCACCGGCGCCGCCCCCGCTACCTCGACCTCGTAGCTACCACTGTAGAAGTCGAGGTCGAAGTCCGGACCGTAGCGGATGGTGACGTCCCCGAAGACCTGGCCGTAGATGCTGACGAACATGCGGTCGACGATGCGATCCACCGCCCTGCGCACTAGCCGGTCCACCACGGCGTCCACGGCGTGCCTGACGGCACGATCGACGGCGCGGTCGACTATCCGCGTGGTGGGCGGGACACACGCCGCCAGCACGAGCGCCAGGCTCGCCACCAACAACCAAGCTGCCCTGCTCCTGACGTGCTTCATCGCGTAGCGCTCCTCTCGGCAACGGCGCGGCCAACCGAATGGGAGGCCCTCAACAGGGCCTCCCTACGGCGCCGCCCGTGCGGCCTGGACATGGCTCGGCGGGTAGGATTCGAACCTACGACCAATCGGTTATTTCTTTCCACTATGTCCGCTGGTTCCGGATCATGGCCACTGAGTACCGACTGGAGCACGAATACCGCCTTCATCTGATTCTACTCATTGCCGCCCCGTATCTAGCAGTTTCAGGTGGTGCCGGGTAGGTTGGCACACAAGATGGCACACAGTAAGACGGCAGCATGGCGATGGGCC
>SKSV01000432.1 GCA_007122815.1 Trueperaceae bacterium
CACCTACTCATCGCACGGCACCGAGCCGATACCGACCCCGACGCGTTCCGGTCCGTGCTGAGCCGACTGGCGAGCGTGCACGGCGCCGCCGGTGAGGAGGCGCTGTTGGCCTTCGTGCGCCGCTACCCGACACGGCAGGTTGCAGACGGTAGCAAGGCACCCAGCGAGCAACTCGAGGAAGAGGTCGAGGGCGTCGCCGGACGCGAGGTCGTGCTAGAGGAGTTCCTCACCTGTTGGCTCGCGAACGTCAACCCCGCGCTGGCGGGCGCCAAGCCTCTGGTCGACGACACGCCGCTGCGCTCGCACAGCGCTTACGAGGCCGTGATCGGCCTCATGCGCGAGACGCTCGCGGAGCGTCCGGGTCCGCCGGGGGCGAAGGGCTCGCTGTTCGATGAGCTGCTCGCCCCGCTCACCGCCGCTCCGCACGACCTGCGGGCCCAGCTTCGCATCGTGCACGAGCGTTGGGGCGAGTCTCTCGGAGAGCGCTTCTCCGAGTTGGTGGGCCACCTGCTCGGTGCCATCGACGCGCTAGAGGAGGTACATCGGGCGCGAGGCGGCGAGGGTCCTCCGGCTGGTCCGTCGCCCGATCACGCGCGCAGGTTGCGTGCCGGTACCGACGAGCTCGAAGAGCGCTTCAGCCCGGACGCCGGCTGGATGCCGCGGGTGGTGCTCGTTGCCAAGAACACCTACGTGTGGCTCGATCAGCTAGCGCGCGCTTACGGACGCGAGGTGCGTGGGCTCGACCAGATTCCGGAAGAGGCGCTCGCGGACCTGGCCAACAAGGGCGTCACCGGGCTCTGGCTGATCGGTCTCTGGGAGCGTTCACCCGCTTCGCGCACCATCAAGAAGTTGCGCGGCCAACCCGACGCGGTTGCCTCCGCTTACGCGCTCTACGACTACGTGATCGCCGAAGACCTTGGCGGCGAGGCGGCCTACGAGAGCCTGCGAGACGCCGCCGGGCGCCACGGTATCCGGCTCGCGTCGGACATGGTGCCGAACCATGTAGGCATCGACGGCCGTTGGTTGCTCGAGCACCCGCATTGGTTCCTGCAGCTCGACCACCCGCCCTATCCGGGCTACAGCTTCGAGGGAGCCGAACTCTCGAGCGACCCGCGGGTGAGCATCAAGATCGAAGACCGCTACTACGACGGTAGCGACGCGGCGGTGGTGTTCAGGCGGCGCGACACCGCCAGCGGTGAGACGCGCTTCGTCTACCACGGCAACGACGGAACCGCGATGCCCTGGAACGACACTGCCCAGCTCGACTACCTCAAGGCCGAGGTGCGCGAGGCGGTGATCAGGACGATCTTGGCTGTCGCGAGGCGCTTCCCCATAATCCGCTTCGATGCCGCCATGACGCTGGCGCGCAGGCACGTGAGGCGCCTGTGGTACCCCGAACCCGGGCGCGGTGGAGCCATACCCTCGCGCGGTCGTTACGGGGCCATGAGCGACGAGGAGTTCGACGCCGCCATGCCGGTGGAGTTCTGGCGCGAGGTCGTGGATCGGGTGGCGGTGGAGGCGCCCGATACGCTGCTCCTGGCCGAGGCCTTCTGGATGATGGAGGGGTACTTCGTCCGTAACCTCGGCATGCACCGCGTCTACAACAGCGCCTTCATGCACATGACGAAGAACGAGGACGGGAGCGGTTACCGGGGTCTCATGAAGGAGATGCTCGAGTTCGACCCTCAGGTGCTCAAGCGTTTCGTGAACTTCATGAACAACCCCGACGAGGAGTCGGCGCGTGTCCAGTTCGGCGACGGCGACAAGTACTTCGCGGTGGCGACGCTCCTGGCGACGCTGCCGGGACTGCCGATGCTCGGGCACGGCCAGTTCGAGGGATACCGTGAGAAGTACGGCATGGAGTTCAGCCGCCCGCGCATGGACGAACACCCCGACGAGGGGCTTCTGGCTCGCCACGACCGCGAGCTGGTTCCGCTCCTGCACCGCCGCGCTCAGTTCGCCGAGGTGGAGCGCTTCCGCCTGTACGACGTCGAGGGCCAGGAGGGCGAGGTGCTGGAGGACGTCTACGCCTACAGCAACGAGGCCGCCGGCAGCGCGAGCCTGGTGCTCGTGAACCTCCGGTACGCGGACGCGTCGGGAGTCCTGCGCAGCAGCGCGCCGTTCAAGCCGGCTGCCGACGCTGAACTGCGCCACGAGTCCTTCGCGTCCGCATTGGGTCTGGCGGGCGGGCGCGACCGCTACCTCGTGATGCACGAGCACGTCTCGGGGCTGACCTACCTGCAACGCAGCGAGCGGGTCCTGCACGACGGTCTCTGGGTGCGCCTGGACGGCTACGGGCGGCAGGTCTTCCTGGACATCCATGAGAGGGTCGACCAGGACGGACGTTTGGGACGGCTGTTCGAGCGCCTCGCGGGCAAGGGTACCCGCTCCCTCGAAGACTCGCTCGAGGAGCTGCAGCTCGAGGGCGCGCACGAGGCTTTCATCTCTCTGCTGGCTGCGCAGCCCGACGACGTCGAGGAGTTGCGCGGGGCCTGGTCGAGCTTCGTGAGCGCAGGACCGGTCACCGCCGGCGCCCCCCTCGAGCCGCTACCCGAGGGTTCCATGTCGCGTCTGGAGATGAGCGTAGGAACGGTCCCCGCGCGCCTGGCCTGGGGCGTCCACGTGGTCTCTCACGCGGCTTGGCCCAGCGAAGCGTGGGAGGGCTTGAAGCTGGGGCGTGCGGCGAGCCGTTGGCTCCAGGCGAGCCAACGCGTCGAGGTCGGAGCCGAGCTTGGGGGAGTGTCGCTGCGCGCCTACCTAGAGCTGGCCGAGAGCTGGGTTCGCGAGGGCGTCGCGCCCGCCCCGTTGGAGTGGCTACAGGCGATCCTGCGCGCTCCTGGGGCGTACGAGGCGCTTGGGGTGAACGAGCACCAGGGCGTGCGCTGGTTCCGGCGCGAGCCCGCGCTGATGCTGGCCGACGTCGCCTTGGCGCTGCTGCGCCTGCAGCGGCGGGGAGGTTCGGCGGCCGCCGCTGCGGCGGCTTGGCGCGCTCAGGTGGAGCGCGTCGTCGAGGCCAGCGAGTACCGAATCGACGCTATCGAGTGGCCCAGCCCAGAAGTGCTTCGTTGGGCAGGCTCGGCCGCCTCGATCGGCGCCTCGGAGCGTAGCGCGGCGTCCGGGAAGCGCGCTGCTAAGGAGAAGCAGCCCAAGCGAGTGAAGACCGCCAAGAAGGGCAAGAAGACCAAGGAGGGCACGGAGGCCAAGAAGGCCGGTGAGGCCAAGCAGGCCAAGAAGGGCACGGATGGCACGAAGGCCACGAAGGCCAAGAAGGCCAAGTAGCGCTGCTAAGAACGAGGTCCGCCCCGCGAGGCGGCGCGCTCGCCGACCCGATGAGCGCTCCAATGCGTGAGGGCCAACGCCAGGGCATCGCTCTCGTGATGGCTCCCGGGAGCTCGCGACATGCCCAGCAGCGCGCGCACCATGAACGCCACCTGTGCCTTGTCGGCGCGGCCCGTGCCCACCAGAGCCTGCTTCACCTGCAAGGGGCCGTAGCTGTGCACGGCTAGCCCAGCGCGATGCGCTGCTAGGTGGACTACACCCAGAGCCTGCCCGACCTTCGTAGCGGCGTCGCGCTGGCGATGGAAGAACTGGCCTTCCACCACCAGCGCGTCAGCTTCACAGCGCATCACGGCCTCGAGCAAGGCGTCGTAGAGCTGCGCCAGGCGGGCACCGTCCGGGTCACGGCTGCGGGTGCGCACCAACTGGCTCTCCAACAGCCTAACGTCGTTGCCTGAGGCCTCGATGGCGCCGAGGCCGAGGTTAGCGAGACCGGGATCGACGCCGACGATGCGCACCACTCGTACTCTAGTACTCAGCCAAGTACTGGTCGAGTTCCCACTCGTGCACCGAGATGCGGTAGGCCTCGAACTCCTTGGACTTCGCGTCCAGGTAGTGCTCGAAGACGTGGCTGCCCATGGCCTCGCGCACCACACGGTCCTTGTTGAGCGCCACGAGCGCTTCGCGGAGGGTGGGCGGCAGCTCCTTGATCTTGTGCTTGCGGCGGTCCCGGACGCTCATCTGGTAGATGTTGCGTGCGATGGCGGGCGGGGGCACGAGGTTGCGTTCGATGCCGTCGATGCCCGCTGCCATGATCGCGGCCAGCGCGAGGTAGGGGTTGCACGAAGGGTCGGGCATGCGCAGTTCGCAGCGTGTCCCGATCCCGCGGCGGGCCGGGATGCGGATCATGGCGCTGCGGTTGCTGACCGACCAAGCGATGTTCGTTGGGGCCTCGTAACCGGGCGTCAGCCGCTTGTAGCTGTTGACGAGCGGGTTCGTGAGCGCCACGATGCCCTGGGCGTGCTCCAAGAGCCCTGCGATCCAGTTCTTGGCGGTGTGCGAGAGCTGGTGCTCGGCCTTGGGCTCGAAGAAGGCGTTCTCGCCCTTGCGGAAGAGCGACAGGTGGGTGTGCATGCCCGAGCCGTTGATGCCCGCCACCGGTTTGGGCATGAAGGTCGCGTGGAGCCCGTGCAGAGAGGCGATCCGCTTGACCACCATGCGGAACGTGGCGATGTTGTCTGCAGTCGTCATCGCGTCGGTGTACTTGAAGTCGATCTCGTGCTGACCAGGCGCTACCTCGTGGTGCGCCGCCTCGATCTCGAACCCCATCTCGACGAGCGCGTTGACCATGTCGCGGCGCGCTTCCTCGCCACGGTCCACCGGCGCCAGGTCGAAGTAGCCGGCGGCGTCGTTGGTGATCGTGGTGGGGGCGCCGGTGGCGTCTCGGGCGAAGAGGAAGAACTCGGGTTCGGGTCCGGCGTACATGTCGTCGAAGCCGAGCGAGCGCAGGCGCTCGATCTGGCGCTTGAGCACGAAACGCGGGTCGCCCTCGAAGGAGCTTCCGTCGGGGTGCGTGATGTCGCAGATGAGGCGGGCCACCTTGCCGCGGGCGTCGCCCTCGATGATGGAAGGGAAGACGAGGAAGGAGCCGTAGTCGGGCTTCAGGAGCATGTCGGACTCCTCGATGCGGGCGAAGCCTTGCACCGAGGAGCCATCGAACATGATCTCGCCGTCTAGCGCCTTCTCGAACTGAGAAGTGGGGACTTCGACGTTCTTGTTCTGTCCCATGATGTCGCTGAACTGCAGGCGCAGGAAGCGCACGTTCTGCCGTTCTAGTTCACTGCGGACGTCCTCGCGAGTGAGGGGCATGAGTCCTCCGGTCGGGGCACGCGCGATTCGCCGAGCGTGCGACAGTGTGAGGCCAAACGTGCTAGTCGGTATGCACATCAGGCCGCCTCTGCGATCATTACTCGCAGATTCGGTCATGTCAAATGGCACGATGTCACTTCTTGGTGCCACGCCGTTGCGGAGACGCGCGAGCGATGACTGGCGCGCGGCCATCCGGCCGCTGCGTGGTGATCTTTGGATAGTGCTGCTACGCGACGGAAATTGACACGTCAGGGGGGCACGGCTAAGGTGATGAGCGTCCGCGACAGGCGGGCGCGCCGTCCGCCCCCAGCGGAACCAACGGCCACGGAGGATCGTATGCATAATCGACCGCGATCGTTCTCACGACCCGAGCGTGCGCTGCGCACAGTCGTGCTCGCCGCGCTCGTCGCCTTCGCCGGTGGCATGGGCTTCGCGCAGCCGGCAGTGGTACCCGTGGGCACCCTGTTCGACTACACAGGCGCCCTCGCCGAGTTCGGACCGGCCCACCAGAACGCCGCAGAGATGGCCGCCGCCCAGCTCAACGCCGCCGCCACCGAGGTGTTCGGCGGACCCATCATCCGGCTGATCCACGAGGACTCCGCTACCAGCGCGGCCTCCGGTGTCGATCGGGCCCGCAAGCTCGTCGATGCCGACGGTGTTCCCGCCATCGTGGGCTCGCTCGCCAGCGGGGTCACGATCAACGTGGCCGAGTCGGTCACGGTGCCCGCCCAGGTGCTGCAGATCTCACCCGCGAGCACCTCGCCGCTGCTCTCGGTGCTCGACGACGACGGCTACCTCTTCCGCACCACCTCCTCTGACGCCCTCCAGGGTGTGGTCGCGGCGCAGCTCGCGATCGGTGAGATCATCGACGACTACGCCTTCACTCGAGCCGCCACCATCTACGAGAACAGCCCCTATGGGCAGGGGCTCAGCAACGCCTTCGCGGCCGCCTTCGAAGCCCGTGGCGGGACCGTCACCGCTCAAGTGGCGCACCCGACGGAGCCGCAACCGACCTACGCTTCGCAGCTCGAGCAGGTGTTCGCCGGCGGCCCCGAGGTCGTGCTGGCCATCGGGTACCCAGGGCAAGCCACCGTCTACCTGGCGGAGGCCCGTGACCTCTTCGGGTTCACCAACTTCCAGTACGTCGACGGCACCCAGTCGGAGCTGATCATCGACGTGATGGGTGACGACGTCGAGGGGCGCTACGGCACCTCGCCGGGCTCCGATCCCGAGTGGCCGGGCTTCCAGCAGTACGTCGCCGACTTCGAGGCCCTCTACGGCGAGCGTCCGCCGCTGCCGTTCATGGACAGCGCCTACGACGCGGTGGTCGTGATAGGCCTCGCCATCGCCAAGGCGTACGTCGACGGCACCGCAGTGACCGGCACCAGCTTGCGTGACAACGTGCGCGTGGTCAGCAACCCACCTGGACAGGTCGTCGGCGTGAACGACTTCGTGACCGCCTTCAGCCTCCTCGAGGCAGGCGAGGACATCGCCTACTCCGGCGCCGCTAGCGACGTAGGGTTCGACGACGTGGGTGACGTGATCACCGCGGTCGAGATCTGGCGCTACGTCGGTGGCACGATCGTCTCCGAGATGACGCGGACCGCCGACGTCATCCCGGCCGAGTGAACCACGAGTGATCCGAGCGACGAAGGGCGTGTAAGCCCAGGCGCGCTGCCTGACGCGCGTACGTCTAGGTTAGACCGGCTAACGAGGGGCCACCCACCGGGTGGTCCCTCGCTCACGTGAGTTCTCGACTCTCGTGCAGCGCGAGCGATCAGGGAAGCGGTTGCTCGCGACCCCCCGAGAGTCGCGAGACGAAGCGCTCCTCGCCGATCAGGCCCTTCGGCCTGAAGAGCAGGATCAGCAGCAGCACGATGGCGATGAACATCAAACGCAGGTAGGGACCGCGCGACGGAAGGTCGGGGGAGATCGCAGCCAACGCCGGCCGCATCACGTCCACCAGGAACGCCGTACCCGTCCAAACACCCCAGATCACGAAGGCACCGAGGATCGCTCCGCGGTTGTTGCCGCTGCCCCCCAGCATCAGCATCACCCAGATGAGGAACGTCGCGTAGAGCGGGTCGAAGTGGCTGTAGTCGATCGACACCATGTAGTGCGCGTAGAGTGCGCCACCCACGCCCATGATCACCGCACCCACGGTGAACGCCTGCAGCTTGACGCGGGCAACGTCCTTGCCGTTCATGGCTGCGGCGTCCTCCTCCTCGCGCACCGCGCGGAGCAGCCGGCCCCACGGCGAGCGGATCGCACGCTCCAGCACCAGGTACGCGCCGATCACGAAGAGGGCCGTTATCAACACGTACACGTAGGTGTAGTCCCGCGGGCTGAGGACGTCGAAGAAGGCGGCGAGCGGAGCTGGGGCCCAATCGCAGCCGGCATCACGCACCAGGCAGACCAGGGGCTGGGGGATGCCGCGCAGCGGTTGCGGCCCGTTGGCCAACCAACGTTCGTTCTGGAAGATCAACCGCACCGTCTCGGCGATGCCGATGGTGGCGATCGCCAGGTAATCCTCGCGCAACCTCAGCGTCGGACCGCCCACCAACAGCGCTAGCAGACCGGCGGCCAGGCCGGCCGCCGCCACGCCCACGATGAAGGGTGCACCGAGCCCGAAGACCTGTTGCGTGAAACCCGCCGCGACACCGGTCGGCGCCGTGGTCGTCACCAAGGCCGTGGTGAACGCGCCCACGGCGAAGAACGCCGCGATACCAATGTTGAACAGGCCCGTGTACCCCCACTGGACGTTCAGACCCAAGGCGATCACGGCGTAGATCGACCCGACGATCGCGAACGACACCAGGTAGGACATCAGCCCCGAGGGCACGAGCAGGGTGAGAGCGGCCGCCACGAGCCAGCCGCCGAGCAACCCCCCTACCAGCCGCGCGGCGAAGGAGAAGCGCGCGGGCAGGGCGCGGCCGCACAAGAACGCCAGCGGTAGCGTGAGCAGGAGGCTCTTGACGAAGCCCACGTCGCTCATGGTCAGGCGCCTCCAGGCTTGCCGAAGATGCCCTCCGGCCGCAGCATCAGCACCAGGATCAACACCACGAAGGCCACCCCGGGGCCGTACGCCGGGTTCAGGAACGCGGTGGACACCTGCCACACGATCCCGATAACCAACGCTCCGGCGAGCGCACCGTAGGCGTTGCCTATCGTCCCCAGGATCACCGAGGCGAAGAGCGGCAGCAGCAGCCACCACCCCATCTCTGGGCGGAGCTGGGCATCGAGGCCGTACATCACGCCTCCAGCTCCTGCCAGCGACCCGCCTATGATCCAGGTCCAACGGATCACGCCTTCGGTGTCTATGCCGGTGACCCGGGCGAGCTCGGCGTTGTCCGCGGTCGCCCGCATCGCCTTCCCCATC
>SKSV01000085.1 GCA_007122815.1 Trueperaceae bacterium
CCGGGGTTTCAGCCGGCCCCTCGCTCGCCGCCGGCCGTCGGCCCGCAGCACGTGGCGAGGCCCGGCTGGCGCGGTACCGGCACAGTCTAGCACCGCCGCGCGAGAGTGACGGGAACGCTCATTCCACCTCGTCGAGCGCGACCTCGGTCGGCCGGTAGGGCATCGCGTCCAAGGCAGCCTGGTACGCCGGCTCGTCCAGGAGCCCGCCGCGCACGGCCACCAGCGCTGCCTCCAGGAGGTTGGTGGCGATGCTGCGCCCGCGGTACCTGGGCGTGGTGGTCACCAGCCGGGCGGCGCCAGCGGCGCGCAGGAAGGCGACGTCCGCGGAGGTCGTGGTGTTCGTCAAGACGGTGAGCCCGTCGAGCCGCGCGGGAGCGTAACGCCGGATGAAGTGCCAATCGCCGGCGACGACCTCGGCCCAGCGGAACGCAGAGGCGTAACGCTCGGTCGTTGTGGTCTTGTCCTGAGAGCTACCGGTCGAGTAGACCCACTTGATCGGGAACTGCACGACGATCGCGCCGATCGTCCTGGCGACGCCGTCCAGGACGCGCGCGGAGCGCAGGAACACGGGCAGCCCCAGCGCGAAGGCGAGGTCGCCGAAGCGCACGTCGGCTCCGTGCTGCAAGAGCGCCTCCGTCATCCCGAAGCGATCCACCGCGGCGGTCATCAGCACGCGCCGCCCCCTCCAAGCGACGCTCTCGTTCAGCATGCTCACCGTGCGGCGCTCGAGCGTGTGCTTGAGGCCAGCCCCGCACACCACCGGTGAGCGCGCGGCGGCGGCCGCCAGGTAGCGCCCCTCGCGGAAGTAGTAGCGGCGGCCAGACCACTGCAGGTAGAGGTCGAGCCCACCCAGTCCGATGCAATCGACCTCGCCGTCCAACTCCGCTATCAGCGCACGCGCCGCCTTCAGATCACCGTTCACGCCGCGCCGCTCGATACGGACCTGCTCTCCCAGGAGCTCTATCACCTGGTCGGTATCGCGTTTGGACGAGCCCAACGAAACGCTCACGGCGCGTTTCACAGCAGCGTCTTGCCGTACCACTCGACCACGGGACGGGCATCGATGGCGTAGCGGTACCCGAGCCCCTCCCAGAAGCGCCGCGCAGCGAGGTTGCGGCCGTAGATGCTCGCGAGCAGGCGGTTGACGCGACCCGAGAGGCGCTCTTCGAGCTGCTGAACGACGTTGCGCCCGACGCCGCGCTCGCGCGCCGCGCGATGGATCAAGAGGAGGTTGACCGTGGCGTCGCCCACCTCGGGGTAGTCGAGCTTGTAGTCGAGGTACCCGACCACCCAGCCGGGGCCGTCCCGGTCGCGCAAGCGCGGGTCGAGCTCCACCCCCGTCAGTTCGGGGGCACAGACGAGCTCGATCACGCGGCGCTCGTCCCGAGCCGCGGCCGCCAACTCCGTGGCGACCTCGTCCGTGGTGGGCAACGGGATGCTGATGATGTCGAAGTACTGTGGGTTGTGCTCGTAGAGGGCATGGACCACCGCAGAGTCAGCGGGTGTGGCGGTGCGCATCGAGAGCACCAAGTCCAACCGCTGTGAACGGACGGCGGCCGGCTCCGACGTCGAGTCACCTGGCATCGGTGCAGGCTACCACGCAAACCGCTGGTCCAACCGTAAACTCGTATGCCATGGACCCAGCCCCAACGCAGGACCCCCTCGTAGATGCCCACCTCGACCTGGCCTTCAACGCCGTGGGGTTGGCAAGGGACCTGACGCTGCCGCTCGACGAGCTCCGCGCAGCGGAGGCGAGGACTTCCGAGACGGCCATGGTGACGTGGCCCGAACTCCGCGCAGCCGGCATCGACTTGGTCTTCGGCACGCTCTTCGCCAAACCCGCGAAGAAGCAGGAGATGCAGCCTGCGGCGAGCGGCGAGGGCGGCACGGAGAAGCGTGTTCGAAGCGCCGGATCCGAGCGAGACCGCATAGCCCCCTCGTACCGCAACGCCGAGGAGGCGCACGATCAGGCTCGGGCCCAGCTCGACTGGTACCGCTCAATGGAAGCCGAAGGTTGGGCCAGGCTCGTGACGAGCAGGGCCGAACTCGAGGCGCTTAGGGCCGAGCGGGCGGCCTCCTGGAAGGCGCCCGTGGGCGTGGTGGTGCTGATGGAGGGTGCGGATCCGGTGCGGGAACCCGCAGAGGTGGGCTGGTGGTGGGAGCAGGGCGTGCGCGTCATCGGGCCTGCTTGGCAGGCGACACGCTACGCCGGAGGCACGCGCGCCCCGGGCCCGCTCACCCCGCTCGGCCGCGAGCTCGTAGACGCCATGCGTGAGGTGGGCATGGCCCTGGACGTCTCGCACCTGGCCGACGAATCGCTGGCTGAGGTTCTCGAGCGTTTCGACGGTCCACTCCTGGCCAGCCACAGCAACGCGCGCGCCCTGGTGCCCACCGACAGACACCTCAGCGACGATGTCCTGAAGGCGTTGGGTGAGCGCGGCGCGGTGGTGGGCCTGGTGCTCGGCAACCCCTTCCTCGACCCTGCCGCGGGTCGGGACGGCAGCGTCGATCTGAGGCGCGTTGGCAAGCACTTCGAGCACGTGCGCTCGCGCGTCGGCAAGGGTCGGGTCGGGATCGGCAGCGACCTCGACGGAGGCTTCGGCGCCGAGGAGACGCCCGTCGAGCTCACCCGGGGCGCGGACTTCGTACGCCTGGGCGAGGCGGTTCGGGCCGAGCAGCGAGCCAGCTTCCTGGGCACCGCCTGGTGGTCCTGGCTCGAGCGCTCCCTCCCCGCGACGTGAGCGAGGGCTGGTTCGGCGAGAGGATGAAGGCAGGGGCCGTGTTGGCCCCGATAGCGGGCTTCAGCGACGCACCCTTCCGGCGCCTAGCACGACACTTCGGCGCCGCTTGGGCGGTGAGCGAGATGGTCTCGGCGAAGGCCATGTCGCTGCGGGTGCAGGATCGGCGCGGGTGGCGCATCTCCGCTCCTTATCGGGGCGAGTCGCCGTCCGTGATCCAGCTCTTCGCGGGTGAGCCTGAGCTGGCCGCGGCGGCGGTGAAGCAGCTCGAGGAGGAGTACCACCCCGACGCCTTCGACCTGAACCTCGGCTGCCCGGTTCGGAAGGTGATCAACCGCGGTTGTGGCAGCGACTTGCTGCGTGACCCAGAGCGGGCAGCCGCCGTGCTGGCCGCCATGGCGAGCAACGCCAGCGTGCCCGTGAGCGCGAAGCTGCGCTTGGGCGTCGACCGGGACGTCTCCGTGGAGGTGGCCCAAGCGCTGGTCGAGGCCGGCGCGGCGGCTCTGGCGGTGCACGGACGTACGGCGGCCCAGCGCTACGCAGGGCGCGCTGACTGGAGCGCGATCGCCCGCGTGGCGGAGTCGGTCGACGTGCCCGTCCTCGGCTCAGGCGACGTCGCCGACCGCGAGGCGTACCTCCATGCGCGCGCGGCGGGCCTGGGCGTGATGGTAGCGCGCGGCGCCATCGGTCGCCCCTGGCTCTTCGCCCTCCTGCGCGGCGCCGACGCCCCTTGCCGAACGGCCGTCGCGATCACCCTGTGGCGCCACGCGCGCGACCACGTCGCCTGGCACGGCGGAGGGGCTCCGCTGCGCGGCATGCGAGGTGCCTTGGCCGCCTACGCCTGTAGCCTCGCCCAGACCGATGGCGCTCCCCTAGACCGCCACGCGCTGCGCGCGACGCTGGTGCGCGTCAGCACCCTCGCAGAGCTGCGGCACGCCCTGCTGGCGCACGCCCGACTCGATGTGAAGAGCATCAGCGACGACGCCGGAGAGGCCTGGCAGGCGCTGGCTCACACGCCGACCTTGGCTCGTAACGGCGACGGTTAGACTGTCGCGATGCCCGTCCTGGCGCGTCTGGCGCTGCGCAACCTGCTGAGGCACCCGTGGCGCTCGCTCGCGACCGTGGTCGGTGTGGGGTTGGGGGTGGCTGCGGTGCTCGCCACCCTCTCGGTGGGGGACAACGTCGACGCCAACGTGCGCCGCACCCTGCAAGCAGTGGCGGGACCGGCGGACCTGATAATCACCCCAGGCGCAACCGGCCGCGCCGTGATCGCGACTGCCGAGCTGGAGGAGACCGCCCGCGCCGACCCCGGCGTGGCCTGGGCCGTTCCGGTCCTCAACGTCAGAGCCGAACCCGAAAGACGGGTCGCGCCTGTCGGCTCGTCGCTGCTTCCCGGGGTGGACAGCGGCTTCCAGCTGGGGGGTCGCCTGAGCGAGCTGCCGGAGACGCTGCCCTTCGAACTGAGCGAGGGGCGCCTTCCCCGCCGCGGCGCGGCGGAGGTGGTGATAGCGGAGGGCTTCATGGCCAGCCGCGACCTGGAGATCGGTGACACCGTCACCTTCGCGAGCCAGGCCGGACCGCTGCAGCTGGAGTTGGTAGGGTCGATGGACGACCGCGTGGCGTTGGCGACCACCAACGGCGGGCGCGTCGGCGTCACCCACCTGGAGGACCTCCAGGCCGGCGTCTCTTTGGCGAACAGGGCCAGCCACGTCGAGCTGGCGGTTCGTCCAGGAGCCGACGTAGCCGAGGTCAGGTCGCGCCTACAGGGAGCCCTCGGCGACGCCTTCACGGTCACGTACCCGGCTGGCGCGGGCGACGCCACGAGCGGCATCGTCCAGACGCTCCAGGCGGGCTTGATGATCCTGGCGGCGACGCTGATGGCCTTGGGTGGCTTCATGGCTTACAACACCTTCATGGCCGGCGTGGTGGAGCGCACGCGGGAGTTCGCTCTGTTGCGGACGGTCTGCCTGAAGCGTCGCGACGTACTCGTGCTCGCCCTCGGCGAGGCGCTCTGGGTGAGCCTCGCCGGAGTACTGCTGGGGTTGTTGCTCGGTGTAGGTCTCTCGTACGGCATAACGCGCGTCAACGCCCTGGTGGTGGGATACGAGTTCCGCGGCCTGGTAGTGCCGATCGGTCCGGCGCTGGTTGCGGCGGCGATCGGCGTGTCCGTGGCCCTCTTGGCGGCTTCGTTGCCCGCGCTCTCGGCCTCGCGAACTGCGCCGCTGGCCGCCCTGCGCTCGGTAGAGGAGCGCCGCCCGCGCCGCTTCGCGCAGGTGGGTTGGCTGCTGGTAGCGGCGGGCATCGTGGCGACACAGCTGCCCTGGAGCGGCGCATGGGCGCTCTTCGGTACGGCGCTGGCCATGGCCACCTTCTTCGTGGGGGTGGCGCTTGCCGCCGAGAGCCTGATAGGGCCGGCGGTGCGTTACCTGGGGCCGGTCCTCCAGCGAGTCATGGGCACGCCCGGCAAGCTCGGTGCCAGCTTCGCTCAGCGCAACGCCGCTCGTAACGGCGTTGCCATCGGCACCGTGATAGTAGGCGTCGGCCTGATCATCGGCACGGCCTCGATGACGAGCGGCATCAACCGCAGCATCTCGGACTGGGTCGAGACCACCATCGTGGGCGACCTCTTCGTGACCTCGCCGGTCCCCTTCCCGGCCGATTTCGAGCCCCGCGCCGCCGCGGTCGAGGGGGTGGAGGCCGTCTCCGGAGTAGGGCTGCGGATAGTGCGCTACGAGCCCGAGGGCGTTTCCAGGGGACGAACCGCGGTGGTCGTGCTCGTCGACGCGGAGCGCTTCCATCCCGAGACGGGCTTCGGCACCCTGCAGTACCTGGCCGGGCAGGGCGGTCCGCGGCGCGGCTACGAGGCGCTCACCGAGGGCGGCAAGGTGCTTGCCGCGAACACGGTCCGTGACCGCTTCGGTGTGGGCGTCGGCGATACCGCCCGCCTGCGGACCGACGAGGGGTTCATCGACTTCCCCATCGAGGGTATCGTGGTCGACTTCACCAGCGGCGGCGAGACGTTCATCGCCTCGATGCTCGACCTGGAGCGCTTCGGAGGCGGCAGTCCCGACCTGTTCGTCATGACCGTGCTCCCCGACTACGAACCCGCGCTGGTGCGCGAGTCGCTGCTCGGCGCCTTCCCCGAGACGCCGCTCGACGTGACGATGAACGCTGAGTACCGTGCGGCCATCCTGGACCTGATAGCTCAGACCTTCAGGACCACGAACATGCTGCTCTTCCTGGCCGCCGTGATCGCGGCGCTAGGCGTCACCAACACCCTCGGCATGAACCTCTCGCGCAGGGCCTACGAGATCGCGGTGTTGCGCACCCTCGGGCTGAGGCGTAGCGACGTGAGGTCCATGGTGATGGCCGAAGGGGTGGTCGTGTTGTCCCTCGGCGCCCTGCTAGGTGTCGGCTTCGGCCTGCTGCTGGGCGGTGTGATCACAGCTGGGGCGGAGGCGCTGACGGGGTACGTCATCGAGCCGGCGGTGCCCTGGCGCCTGCTCGTGGTCGCGGTGTTGGTCACCCCTGCGCTGGGCCTGTTGGCCTCGCTCTTCCCCGCTCACCGCGCCGCGAGCCTGGCGCCTCGCTTGGCGCTTGGCGCCGCCGAACGCGCTTGAGCGCTCCTGGAGGACGATGAACCGAGACGCCGAGCCGACCTTCGCCCCCGAACGAGGCGAGCCACCGGCGCTCGTGGCCGAGGGGCTCAACAAGCGTTACCGCCTCGGTGGCGAGACCATCCACGCCCTTCGAGATGTCGACCTGAGCGTTCGCCGTGGTGAGTTCGTGGCGGTGATGGGTCCTTCGGGTTCGGGCAAGAGCACCCTCTTGCACCTGCTCGGCCTCCTGGAGTCGCCCGACGAGGGCCGCATCTCGATCGCCGGCGGCGACACGCTGAGCCTGGACGACGACGCGCTGACCGACCTGCGTCGCAGGAACCTCGGCTTCTTGTTCCAGAACTTCGAGCTCCTCCCGAACCTGACCGCCCGCGAGAACGTGTTGCTCCCAGCCGAGATGATCGGTGACGGGGCAGCCGGGCGCGAGAGGCTGGCGCGCCTCGCCGAGGTTCTCGCGATCTCCGACCGCTTGGACCACCGACCCGATCAGCTATCGGGCGGGCAGCGTCAGCGCGTGGCGTTGGCGAGGGCGCTGATCAACGACCCGGTGGTGGTGTTGGCTGACGAGCCCACTGGCAACCTGGACAGCCATACCGGTCGCGAGGTCCTCGCGCTGCTCTCGCGCGGCGTGCGGGAGCTCGGGTGGACCGTGGTGATGGTGACGCACGACCCCGGTGCGGCGATGGAGGCTGAGAGGGTAGTGTTCCTGCGCGACGGATCGCTGGTGGGCAGCGTCGACGCCAGCAGCGGCGACGTGCGTGCCGCGATCGAGCAGGCGCTCTCGGGCTGAGCGCGGGCTGACCTCAACACATGCGATGTGCATGATGTGTAACATGCTCATCATGAGCAACCATGCGGTCCGCAACCCACCGGCACCGGGGTCTGCCGGGAGACTCGTGCTCCTGTGCGGGGGAGTCTCGGAGGAGCACGAGGTCTCGCTGGCGTCCGCGCGTTCGGTGCTGAACTCTCTGCCGCTCGGCAGCGCCGTGCTCCCCTTGGTGATCGCGCGCGACGGCAGCGTGCTCGAGGAGCGCTCGAGCCGGGAGCTGCTGGGCTTGGCGCGACAGCAGGCAGCGAGCACGGGACCGACGGCGCCTGCCAGCGCGTCGCCCGCTAGCAGCCTCGACGGCAAGCTCGCGCTCACAATCGCTGACGCCCTGAGCACCCTGGACCTGTCACCGGACGACGTCGTCTTCCCGCTACTCCACGGGCCGTACGGCGAAGACGGAAGCGTGCAGGGAGTGCTTCGCGTCATGCGCCTCGCTTACGTCGGGTCAGGGGTCCTGGCCAGCGCGGTGGGCATGGACAAGCTGACGATGAAGTCGGTCTTCGCCGCATACGGCTTGCCCCAAGTGTCCTACCGCGGCATCACCGAAGGCGACTACCGCCGCGATCCCTCCGAGGCGCTGGCGAGCGTACGTGAACTGGGCTGGCCGCTCTTCGTCAAGCCAGCCAACCTCGGCTCATCGCTCGGCATCGAACGTGTAGCTGACGAAGCCGCGCTGCTGGGCGCCGTAGAACGTGCGCTGACGCTCGACCGCCGCGTGATAGTGGAGTCCGCCCTGGTCGGCGTCCGCGAGTTGGAGGTAGCGGTGCTCGGAAACGACGAGCCAGCGCTGTCGCCGGTAGGCGAAGTGCGTTACGGTTCGACCTTCTACGACTACCACAGCAAGTACAGCGAAGGTGGTGCCGAGCTCCTGATCCCCGCGCCCGTGTCACCGGAGGTGGAAGGACGTGCGCGCGCCCTGGCGCGCCGTGCGTTCGAGGCGATCGACGCGGCCGGCCTAGCGCGCGTCGACCTCTTCTACGACGAGGCGAAAGGCGAGCTGCTCGTGAACGAGATCAACACCATGCCGGGCTTCACCGCTACGTCGATGTACCCGCGCCTCTGGGAGGCCGCTGGGGTCTCCTACCCGGACTTGGTCGAGCGGCTGCTCGCCTTGGCACGGCAGCGCCGCTGACGCGCACGTCCAACCTGGGGTATCCTGCCCGGCACGGAGGTGGTCGCGGCCCCGACTGATCAGGACAGACCGACTGGCGTCGCCGAAGCCGAGCAGTATAGCGGCGAAGACGCTCTCCTGGGTGTGGTCTTCGCTCCCGAGCC
>SKSV01000038.1 GCA_007122815.1 Trueperaceae bacterium
CGCCGAAGGCCTGGCGCAGCGCGTCGTGAACAAGGACGTGCCGGTGGGCCTCCAGGGCAAGCGCGTCATCCAGCTCGACATGGGGAGCCTGCTGGCCGGGGCCAAGTACCGCGGGGAGTTCGAGGAGCGCCTCAAGGGCGTGATCCAGGAGACGGTGCAGAGCAAGGGCGACGTCGTGCTCTTCATCGACGAGTTGCACACCATCGTCGGGGCCGGCAAGGCCGAGGGTGCGGTTGACGCCGGGAACATGCTCAAGCCGCCGCTGGCGCGCGGCGAGCTGCGCATGATCGGTGCCACCACCCTCACCGAGTACCGCCAGATCGAGAAGGACGCGGCGCTCGAGCGGCGCTTCCAGCCCATCGTGGTGGACGAACCCTCCGTGGAGGAGACGATCAGCATCCTGCGCGGGCTCAAGGACAAGTACCAGGTCCACCACGGGGTCGACATCACCGACCCCGCGATAATCGCGGCGGCGACGTTGTCGTACCGCTACGTCGCCGACCGGCAGCTGCCCGACAAGGCCATCGACCTGATCGACGAAGCCGCCAGCCGCATAAGGGTGCAGCTGGACAGCCTGCCCGAAGAGCTCGACACGCTGCGACGCCGGAAGCTGCAGCTAGAGGTGGAGCAACAGGCTCTGCGGGCCGACGAGGACCCCGAGTCGGGCCAGAGGCGGGTGCGCATCGAGGAAGAGCTGCGCGCGCTGCAAGACCAGATGGACCGCGCCGAGTCGGACTGGGAGGCGGAACGCGCGGTGCTGGACGAGCTGCGGGAGGCCCAGGAGCGCCGCGACCAGGTGATCACCCAGATGGAGGCGGCGGAGCGCGACTACGACCTCGAGCGGGCCGCCAGCCTCAAGTACGGTGAGTTGCCCAGCCTCGAGCGGCGCATCTCCGAGCTCCAGCAGGGCCTCGACGGCGCCCGCTACGTGCGGCTCGAGGTCGGTGAGGACGAGGTCGCGGAGGTCGTCAGCCGCGCTACGGGTATCCCGGTGGCGCGCCTGATGGAGGGCGAGCGCGAGAAGCTGCTGCGGCTCGAAGACGAGCTCCACGAGCGCGTGATCGGACAGGACGAGGCCATCCGGGCGGTGTCCGACGCCATCAGGCGCTCGCGTGCGGGTCTCTCCGACCCGGCGCGCCCCATCGGTTCGTTCATCTTCCTGGGTCCCACCGGGGTCGGCAAGACGGAGACCGCGAAGGCGCTCGCGGCGCAGCTCTTCGACAGCGAGGACCACATGATCCGGCTCGACATGTCGGAGTACATGGAGCGCCACACGGTCGCGCGGTTGGTGGGCGCACCTCCGGGCTACATCGGCTACGAGGAAGGCGGTCAGCTCACGGAGGCGGTGCGCCGCCAGCCGTACGCGGTGCTGCTCTTCGACGAGATCGAGAAGGCCCACCCCGATGTCTTCAACACGCTCCTGCAGATGCTGGACGACGGCCGCCTGACCGACGCTCACGGGCGCACGGTCGACTTCCGCAACACCGTGGTGATCATGACCAGCAACGTCGGCAGTCCCCAGATCCTCGAGGCGTCACGCTCGGGCGCGAGCAGCGATTCGATCAAGGCCACGGTGTTCTCGTTGCTGCAGCAGCAGTTCCGGCCCGAGTTCCTGAACCGCATCGACGAGACGATCGTCTTCCACGCGCTCGACCAGGAGCAGGTGGAGCGCATCGCCGGCATCCAGCTCGAGCGCTTGCGCGAGCGCCTGGCGGAGCGCCGCATCGGCCTCGAGGTGGTCCCCGAGGCGCTCGCGGAACTGGCTCGGCGCGGCTTCGACCCGGTGTTCGGCGCCAGGCCGCTCAAGCGCGCCATCCAGCAGCTGATCGAGACACCGTTGTCGCTGAGGCTCATCGCCGGCGAGGTCGACGACGGCGCGACGGTGGTGGTCACTCCTAGCGTCGACGGTTTCGCCTTCGACGTGCGCGAGCGCAGCGAGGAGGTCGTCAACTGAGCGGTGGAGTTTCGCCGGCGATCGACCGGATGCCAGAAGATGCGCGTCTGACGCGCCAGCACCGTGTTACGGTTGGCGCGTGATCTTCCGGCGCTCACCTTTGGCCGATCTGGAGGGTGCACACCGCGCGTTGGCGGAGGGCCGCTACGAGGCAGCCTTCGAGTTGCTCGAGAACGCTGCCAGACGCCCTCGCGCGCGCGACGCCCAGGCCCAGTACTGGCTCCACCTCGCTGCCGTCTACGCCCTATACGGCGCCGATGGGATCGAGAACGGAGCACCGGCCCTAAAGGCCGCCGTGACCGCCGACCCTAACCTCGCCTCAGAACCCCTCTACCAGTCGCTCTTCTGGGAGTACGCCGCCTACCGCGGCGGCGCAGTCTCCGACGTGAAGCGGGGCCTGCGCCTGGTGTCGCTAGAGGCGCAGCCCCTGGCTGCGTACCACGCCGGCGCCGCGCTGCTCACGGTCGGGGCCGCCAAGAGCGCGCTGAGGCGGCTCGAGGTCATCGACCCAGCGACCCTCCCCGCCTACCTGGTCTGGAGGCGCTGGTCGCTGCTCGGCCAAGCGCACGAAGCTCTCGGTGACTGGGACGCGGCGGTTGTCGCTTACGAGCAGGCGGTCGAGCTCTCCCAGGGTCCAGAGCGCTCGGCGGAGCTGCTCAGCCTCTCCACCTGCCTTCTCGAGCTCGGTCGCAGCGACGAGGTGCTCGGCGTCCTGACGGGAGTCGATGGCGACGTGCTCGCCGCCGAGGACCGCGCCACGCTGCACTACGTCGAGGGGCGCGCGCACCTCGACGCCGGGAACCCCAACCTCGCCCTGGAGCGCTTCGCTCTCGCACGCACGTTCGAGGCCGACGACAGCCAGGCCTTCTCGCTCGAGTTCGCCTGCGGACAGGCCCTGACCGCCGTCGGCCGCTTCGAAGAGGCCGTGCTGGTCCTCAGGCGCGCCATCGCCGTAGCCCCGGCAGACCACCGCGCGTTCGCCCAGCACGAGGCCGCTTACGCGCTCAGCGAGTCCGACGCGCTCACCGAAGCCGATTCGCTGCTCGGAGACGTGGTCTCGGACCCCGCCTACCCCCACCGCGCGGAGGCGGTCGCAGACCTGGCCGACGTGCGCCTCAAGCTCGGTGAGTTCGAGAGCGCCCAGGCGCTGGCCGAGCAAGCCCTCGAGATGGGTGCGACAGCGGGCTCCTGCCTGGTGTTGGGGAACCTGGCGTACGAGTACTTCCGCCTCGACGAGGCCGTCGCCTGGTTCGAGCAGGCCATCGGCGCCAGCTCCAGCGGCGATCCCGTCTGGCTCGCTGCGCACCAGGCGCTAGCGGACGTCTTCGCTCAGCGGGGCGACGGCTTCGCCGAGCGGGTCCTGCACCATGCCCAAGCCGCTCTGGAGCACACCGACGGCGGGAGCGAGTGGCGCTTGCCGCTCGAGCGCTACGCCACCTGGGCGCGGGGAGTCCTCGGCGGCCACGACCGTCTGCTCAACTGAGCCGGCCAACACGCCGACCCGTTACCATCGCGGGCGTGAGTCGCCTTGCAGGCCGCACACCGGAGGGCTTCTGACATGGAGGGACTGCTGCTGGCCGCGGCGCTCGAGCCGCTTCGGGAGCGCCTACCAGCCGAACACCTCGGCTGGCGTTTCGTAGACGCCGCCACTCTGGTGCTGCCCCTCGCCGGCTCCGGCTCCCTCTGGTTGGACCTGCGCCCACCGTCGCCGCGGTTCGCGCTCGTCGACTCGGCCATCAAAGCCCAGGCCTCCCCCCTGAACCGTTTCCAAGCTCAGCTCGACGCCCGCTCCGGGGGGCCGCTCGAGCGGGTGGAGCAAGCCGCCCTCGACAGGCGCTTCACCTTGGTCTTCGGTCCTTCGGCGGGCTTCGTCCCGACTCCGCCCGTACACTTGGAGGTCGAGCTCACGGGGCGCCACGCCAACGCCGCGCTCTGCGACGACGAGGGACGGATCTTGGGGGTGCTGCGTGAGATAGGCCCCGCGCTCAACCGCCACCGCCAGCTGCTTCCCGGCCTCCGCTACCGCCCGCCACCGCCCTACCAGAAGCTCGACCCGCGCACGGCGTCCCGCGAGGAGCTTGCCGAGGCACTGAGCGGCCAGCGGATGGACCGCGTGCACGCACGTGTCGACGGCGTCGGACGGGAGCTGACGCGGGCCTGGGCGAGCCTAGCCGGTTTGACGCCCGACGCCGTCCTCGAAGCCGACACGCTGCCGCGCGCGCTGGTGGCGCTCGAGGAGCTGGTGGCCGATCCCGTGGCGGCCCTCGCGGGCGGCGCTCTCGCCCGTGATCCCGTCTCGGAGAGGCGGCACTCAGAGCTGCAGAGCGCGCGCGATGCCGCCCGGGCCAGGCTCGAGGACAGGCGGGAGCTCCTCCGCGCACGCCTGCGCGACGCCGAGAGAGCCGCCGCGGCGGGGCAAGACGCCGCCAGGCTACGCGCCGAGGGCGACCTCCTGCTGGCGCACGCACACCAGGTGGCACGCGGGTCGGGTGAGGTCACGCTGCTGGGCTTCGACGGTGAGAGCGTGCGGCTGGCCTTGTCTCCCGAGCTGGACGCGGCCGGTAACGCGCGGCTTCGGTACGAGCGGGCGCGCAAACGTGAGGAGCGCGCCGAGCGCGCCAGGTCGCACCGCTCCGAGGTGGAGTCCGAGCTGGCGCGAGTCGAGACGGATCTCGAGCGGGTCGACGATCTGGACGAGGCTGGCCTAGCCGCACTCGCTCCGGTTTCGGGAGGACCTCGCGCGGGGCGTGACCGCCGCCGCGAGCCGCCAGGGCTCAGGGTGCGCGACCCGCGCGGTTTCGAGGTGGTGATCGGCCGCTCGGCGCGGGAGAACGACGCCGTGACCTTCAAGGTCGCGCGCAGTGACGACGTGTGGCTCCATGCCCAGGGGTACCACGGGGCACACGTCGTGATACGCGCCGAGGGGCGTGAAGTCCCCTTCGACACCGTGCTCTTCGCGGCGGAGCTCGCTGCCGGTCACAGCGAGGCCGGCCAGAGTGAGAACGTGGCCGTAGACTACGCTTCGCGCAAGGACGTGTGGCGCCGCAAGGGTATGCCTGCCGGGGCGGTGCAATACGCGCGCCAGCGGACGGTCTTCGTCAACCCGCGACGCCGCAGCGAGGTCCCGTGATCAGGACGGCAGCCGGCGTCGGGACCGGAGCGGCTCTCGGCGTCTCGGGACTGCTGGTGGTCGTGCACGCCATGAACGACGCCTTCGCTGGCATGCTCTCGGCGCTGCTGCCCACGCTGCAGGCCCGATTCGCGCTGAGCGAGACGGCGCTGGCGCTGTTCGTCGCCACGCTCTCCTTCAGCACCTCGGTGACGCAGCCGGTCTTCGGCGTGCTGTCAGACCGCTGGGGTAGGCGGCGCGTCGCAGCGCTCGGGGTGATGACGAGCTCCTCGCTGCTGAGCCTCATGGCGGTAGCGCCCTCGCCGGTGCTGCTGTTCCTGATCCTGCTCGTCGGCGGCCTCGGGTCGGCGGCGTTCCATCCCGCCGGCACCGGCATCGCGCGCAGCGTAGGGGGCAGCCGCAAGGGGCTGGTGATGAGCGTCTTCAGCGCCGGCGGCACCGTGGGAGTGGCCGCTGGTCCGTTGATTATCGGCTGGCTGCTCATGAGCGGCAACCTCTCCTTGAGCCCGCTGCTCATGATCCCGGGCGTGTTGGGAGGGCTCGCGCTGTTCGCCTTCGTGCCGCCTCAGCCGCGGCCCCGTGGTACACCGTGGCCGCCGCTGCTCGACTTCGGGCTGTTGCGCGGGCCGGTCGGCGTACTGGCGGCGTCGGGGATCTTGCGCGCCATGGCCTTCGTGACCTTCATGAACGCGATGCCGCTCTACTTGGTGGCGCGGCACGGGGTGTCATCGGACAGCCCGGTGCTCTTCTGGACCCTCGCGCTCTTCAGCACCTCGGCCGCGGTGGGCGGCATAGTCGCTGGCGCGCTCGAGCGCCGACTGCCACGATCTCTCTCGATAAGCACGAGCATGCTCGCCTCGCTGGTGCCGTTCGCTTTCCTCTTCTTCTTGGCCCCGGCGACACCCGCCTACTACCTAGCGGTGGCCGCGGCCGGAGCGCTGGTCAACGCCGGCTTGCCGCTGATGGTGGTGGCGGCCCAGGACCTCGCGCCGCATGCGATGGGTGCCGCTTCGGGCTTGCTGATGGGGTTCACCTGGGGCACTGCGGGGCTGCTCTACGTGGTCATCGGCGCGTTGCAAGCAGCGTTGGGCCTGGCTCCCGCGATGGGCATAGCGTTCCTGGCGCTAGTGCCTGCAGCGCTGCTGGCGTTACGGGTGATCCAGCGTGAGGACGAAAGCGCGGCCCGCGAGGCTTGAACCCGCGGGCCGCGACGCTGCTTCTAGGTCGTCTGCTTCTAGGTCGTCTGCTTCTGGGTCGTCGTCGGGTCTCAGGCCTTGCCGGCAGAACCGAAGACCTGGAGGCGCTCCAGCACCACTTCGCGCATGAGGTCGCGCGCAGGGCCGAGGATCTTGCGGGGGTCGAACTCCTTCGGCTTCTCGAGGAGTACCTCGCGCACCGCGGCGGTGAAGGCGATGCGCAGGTCGGTGTCGGTGTTGATCTTGGCGATACCGTGCTTGACGGCCTCGCGTACGTCGTCCTCGTGGATCCCCGAGGCGTCCTTCAGCTGTCCGCCGGCGGCGTTGAGGCGCTCGACCAGGTACGTGGGCACACCCGAGGCGCCGTGCATGACGAGCGGGTGCGGCAAGAGCGCGGCGATCTCGCGGATGCGCTTGTGATCGATGTAGGGGCGACCCTTGCCCTTGTTCGCGCCGTGCGAGGTACCGATGGCGATGGCGAGGTAGTCGGCGCCGGACTGCTCCATGAAGCGCTCGGCCTCGTCGGGCTTCGTGAGGATGGCGTCCTCTTCGGCCACGACCACGTGCTCCTCGACGCCGCCCAGACGGCCGATCTCGGCCTCGACGGTGACGCCGGCCGCGTGCGCGACCTCTACCACGCGCTTCGTCTCCGCGATGTTCGTCTCTTCGTCCTCGTGGGACTTGTCGATCATCACGGAGGTGAAGCCCATGCGGATGCATCGCACGCAGCTCTCGAAGGAGCTACCGTGGTCGAGGTGGACACAAACAGGCACGCTCGCGTCGCGGCCCATGCTCAGAACCATGTCGACGAGTGCCTTGCCGCCGTACTTTAGGGCGCCCTCGGAGAGCGACAGCAGGACGGGCGAGCGACTGCTCTCACAGGCCTCGAGCACGGCCTGCGTGATCTCCATGTCGTTGGTATTGAACGCGCCTACGCCGTAACTCCCAGCGCGGGCGGCCTCGAGGATTTCCGATCCAGTTGCGAGTGGCATGCGCAGATTCTACCAGCGTAGGTTAGGGACAACGGACCCTGCGATCGCTCGTGTGGCGGGGTGCTCTTCCCAGCCCGAGAGCAACGCCCGCGTCGCGCGGCAGCTCGCCAGGACCGCGCCCCGTAGGTCCCAGGCGCTCTTGTCCCTCTCGCCGACGAGGTTCGACACCCCCCGAACCTCGGCGAACGGGAGCCCCAGCCGATCCGCCACCTGCGCGGCAGCGGCGCCCTCCATGCTCTCGATCGCGACGTCGTGCTCGCGCTGCAGCTCAGCTCCCATGTCCACGTCAGCCGTCACCGCGTCGAGCGTCGCGAAGCGTGCCAGCGGCAACCCGACGATCTCGTGCAGCGCGGCGCAGAGGCCAGGGTGGGTGGGGATCAGGTTGAACCGCTCGGGCCGGCCCTCGCGCGCTGGCGTGACGGGGAAGCCGAGCGCCTCCATGCCCATCCAGCGGTCGTCGGGGCCCCGCAGGCCCAGGTCGAGCTGGAGCTCCTCGCGCGCCGCCGCGACGGTCCGGTTGGGCATGAAGCTGCCGAGGTAAGCCCCGCCTACACCCACCTGCACGACCGCGCGAGGTGAGGTGGCCAACACGGCCCCCAGTAGCCCGGCGGCGGCGTTCACCTTGCCGATGCCGGTCACCGCGAGAGCCACCTCGAGCCGGCCGATGCGACCACGTGCCACTGTCCCCCACGCAGCGTCGAGGCTCGCGGTAGCGCTCAGGAGCGCGCGGAGCGGCTCGAGCTCGAAGGCGGTGGCGGCGATCACGAGCACGGGTGCACCCGCCTCGGGGCGGTGCTCGCCGGGCGCGCTCAAGCCGCGGCGGGCGCGTCGAGCAGCGCCCTCACGTAGGCGGCCGCGTCGTACGGTTGAAGGTCGTCCGCGCCTTCCCCCACGCCCACGAAGCGAATCGGCAACCTCAGCTCCCGCGCTATGGGGAGCAGGATGCCGCCCTTGCCGGTGCCGTCGAGCTTCGTCACGATCACGCCGGTGAGACCGACCGTGTCGTGGAAGCGCTTGGCCTGCTCCAGGCCGTTCTGGCCAGTGACCGCGTCCAGCACCAGCCACACGTCCTTGGGTTCGCC
>SKSV01000122.1 GCA_007122815.1 Trueperaceae bacterium
ACGCGGCTCTCCCTCGCCGCCATGCGAGGGCTGCAAGGCGACGACCTGGCCGCGCCGGACACGGTGCTCGCCACGCCGAAGCACTACGTGGCCGACGGCGGCACGGCCTTGCGAACCTCGCCCGTTCCCGGCGGCTTGCTCGACCGCGGCGACACCCTGGTAGACGAGGAGGTGTTGCGCCGAGTGCACCTCGCGCCCTACTTCGATGCCGTCGAGCACGGCGCGCGCTCCATCATGGTCTCCTTCTCCAGCTGGCAGGGTGTGCCGATGCACGGCCACGCATACCTGATCCGCGACGTGCTGCGCGGCGAGATGGGCTTCGACGGGTTCGTCCTGTCGGATTGGGGTGGCGTCGACGCCGTCGCGCCGGGCTACGACGAGGCGGTGGCGTTGAGCATCGAGGCCGGCATCGACATGAACATGGTCCCGTACGATTACCGCCGCTTCATCGCCGCGACGCTGCGCGCCGTGGAGCGTGGCGAGATGTCGGTCGAGCGCATCGACGAGGCCGTCGCCGCGATCCTGCGCGTGAAGTTCGAGCTCGGCCTGTTCGAGAGGCCTTACGG
The DNA here is from genome assembly GCA_007122815.1 of Trueperaceae bacterium. Taxonomy (GTDB): domain Bacteria; phylum Deinococcota; class Deinococci; order Deinococcales; family Trueperaceae; genus CSSed10-48. The sequence continues at coordinate 567 of SKSV01000122.1, forward strand.
TGACGCCGAGTTGCAGGCGTCGGTGGGCTCGCCCGAACACCGAGCGCTCGCTCGGGAGGCAGCCGCGAGAACACTGGTATTGCTGAAGAACGACGGCTCTGCGCTGCCGCTCGAGGCTGACGCCGAGCAGACCGTGCTGGTTGCCGGCACCGCTGCCGATAGCATCGGCATGCAAGCGGGTGGCTGGACCATCGAGTGGCAGGGCTCACCCGCCTCGCTCACGCCCGGAACCACCATCCTGGAGGGCCTGCGCGCCGGCTTCGGCGAGGCGACCACGCTGCTCTACGACGCCGATGCCCGCTTCGGCGACGCGGACGGCGCTCAGTTGCGCGGCGACCTCGGCATCGCGGTCGTCGCTGAACGCCCCTACGCGGAGTGGTTCGGTGACACCACGACCCTGACGCTGCAGAGCGGCGACATCGCGGTGATCGAGCGCCTTCGCGAGCAGGTCGACGCGCTCGTGATCGTGCTCCTCTCTGGCAGGCCGCTCGTGATGGACGCGCAGCTGAACCTCGCCGACGCCGTGGTCGCCGCCTGGTTGCCCGGCAGCGAAGGCGACGGGGTCACCGACGTTCTGTTCGGCGCGCGCGAGGTGACGGGCACGCTGCCCTACACCTGGCCGCGCAGCGTCGCGCAGCTCCCCTTCGACCTCGACGACCTCCCCGCCGACAGCTGCGACGCGCCGCTGTTCCCGCGCGGCTACGGCCTGCGCTACGGGGAGAGCGACGCCGGGCGAGCGTGGCTCGACCTGGCAGTGGAGTGCGCGGCTGACGGTGGCGCCACGCAACAGGCCGCAGCGGCGGAGATCGAGCCCACACCTGGTCCCAGCTTGCGGCTCGCCGACTTCAGCGATGGCGTGCCGAGCGACCACGACGCCTTCGGCAACGGCATCGGCTTCGTCACCTGGCAGGACGGTGGGGGAGCTCTCGCGCTCTCAGCCGTGACGGTCGAGCCCGGCGACCCGCTCGCGCTGCCCGGCCAGGTCGAGACCGAGCACGTGCTGCGCGTCGAGCACCGCATCGCCTCGTGGGGTGGTTTCAGCCACGCCTTCGAAGACGAGGACATGACGCGCTGGGTGGGACGTGACCTCTCGGGCTACGCAGGCTTGCGCTTCTGGCACAAGGGCGCCGGCAGTGGTGGCTCGGTTCAGGTGGACCTGTTCGACAACCGCAACCCCAACGCCACGGGCGACAGCGCCGAGCGCTGGTTCTACCGCTTCCTCGACGACTCCACCGAGTGGCGCCTGATCGAGATCCCGTTCTCGTCGTTCGCTAGGCGCATGGACTGGCAGCCGGCTGGTGCACCGAACGACGGGCTGGGACTCGACGAGGCGTCCGGGTGGGCGCTCGGCTTCCCGCCAGGCGAGGGCACGACCCACGTGGCGCGCCCAGAGGCCTACGGCTCCTCGGGGGTCGTCGCCGAGGACGTGGTCACGGTGGAGTTCGCCGACGCCCTCGTACGCGTGGCCGAAGGCGAGTCAGCACGGCTACGCGTGGTGCTCTCCGAGGCCAGCGACGAGGCCCTCTCGGTGCGCGTCCTGGTGCGCGAAGACGAGGCCACGCCGTTCCGCAACTTCGTGCCCGTCAACGAGCTGGCGGTGTTCCCGCCCGGTGAGACCGAGGCCTTCGTCACCGTGCAGACCCTCGACGACGGCCGCCACACGGGTGACTTGCGGGCGAGAGCCGTGCTCGACAGCCCGCTCGGCGTCGCGCTCGGCTTCCAGCGGCGCGCCTTGGTCCTGATAGTCGACGGCGACCCCTTCGACCCCGACCTGTTGGCCGAGTTCGGGGACGGCCCCGAACTCTTCGAGGCCTCTCCGGGCACGACGCTGCGCGCACGCGAGCTCCTGGCGGACTCCGCCGAAGTGCGACCGGGGCAGGCTCGGTTCGAGGGCGTGCTGGAGTTCTGCTGGGAAGACCGCGGCGAGGTGCGAGCGCGCTTCGCTCAGCCCAAGGACGTGAGCCAGGCCGCCGGTCTCGAGTTCTGGTACTTCGGCGAGGGCAGCGGCCGCGAGGTAAGCGTCGAGGTGATGAGCGGCAGCGACGACACGCGAGCGTGGGAGCTGGTCTGGTCCGACGAGTTCGAGGGCCCCGCAGGCAGGCTGCCGGACTCGAGCGTGTGGACACCCGAGCTCGGTGACGGCACCGACCACGGCATCCCCGGTTGGGGCAACGCCGAGCGGCAGACCTACACCGACGACCCCGCGAACCTCTCGCTCGACGGTGAGGGCCACCTGGTCATCCGCGCGCTAGAGACGCACGGGGACGCACCCCCGTGCTACTACGGTGAGCCCTGCGAGTACACCTCCGCGCGCATCATCACCGCGGACAACGTCGAGGTGACGTACGGGCGCGTCGAGGCCAGGCTCAAGATCCCCTACGGCCAGGGCCTCTGGCCCGCCTTCTGGATGCTCGGGAACGACATCTCCGAGGTCGGCTGGCCCGAGAGCGGCGAGATCGACATCATGGAGAACATCGGCCGTGAACCCGAGCGCGTGCACGGCACCATCCACGGACCGGGCTACTCCGGAGGCGACGGCATCGGCAGCGCAACCACCCTCGCCGACGGCGCACGCTTCGCCGACGACTTCCACGTCTACGCCATCGAGTGGTGGCCCGAGCGCATCAGCTGGTTCGTCGACGGGGTCGAGTACTCGACCCTCACCCCGGCCGATCTACCGAACGGAGCGCGCTGGGTGTTCGACCACCCCTTCTTCCTGATCCTCAACGTCGCTGTCGGTGGTCATTGGCCGGGTTACCCAGACGAGACGACCACCTTCCCGCAGGAGATGGTGATCGACTACGTGCGCGTCTACGAGGCGCCGGACACCGCTGCGCGCTTCGAGTCGAGCTTCCGAGACGAGACCCAGGGATGGAGCCTGGTGCGGCTGCCCTTCTCGGCGTTCGAGCGCGCCGCCGAGCAGCCGGAAGGCGCGCCGGACGACGGCTTCGACATGAGCGAGGTCTGGGGCGTCGGGATCACGGTCGGCGGCGGCGCTGGCTCGGCGATGATCGACGAGGTGAGGTGGTACGTGGGCGACTGAACGCCTCGTGCAACGCGGCGTGACCTTCATGCCGGCTAACGGTGACGAGCCGCGAACGACACCTCCGGGCGCGCCGCGCGCTCGAGCAGCGTGCCACCGAGGAGCGCCTCGACGTCCTCGTCCGTCGCGCCGTGCCCCCGCAGCCGTTCCTCGACCACGGTGACGAGCGTCGCCGGGCCGACAGCCTTCGCGCTCGGCCCGGCGGCACGCCACTGCTCCGGCGACTGCAGGCCTAGGCCGACGGCCACCGAGCGGGCGAGGCCCTCCTCGAGCAACCGCTCGAGGAGCGTGAAGGGCTCGCTTGCGTTGCCGGCGTCGGGTCGCAGCGACGAGGCGAAACCGAGGAGCGCTCCGGCTTGCGCGAGCTCTCGATGCAGGCCCACATCGTCCCGACGATCCACGTCGAGGAGGTAGAGGCGCTCGAGCGGGACGTCACGCGAGCGCAACCAGGTGACGAGGTCCTCGACGCCGTCGCCGCCCTCGGTTCGAACCACCAGGAGCGATCCGGTCCGCTTGCACGACTCGATCACCGCCTCCCAGCAGGGGTCGCCTTCCTCCGGCTCACCGGCGAAGGCGGCGAGCAACGCGGCTGCCCGCGCCATGGGCGCCTCGCGGAAGCCGCCCTCGAGCTCACGCGTGAAAGCGGCCAGGGCACCGTCGATGGTCGTCCAGGGGCGCAACCCCTTCGGGTAGGCGCGGCTGAACTGGAAGCCGGTGAGCGCTGCGATGGCAACGTTGCTCTTGGAGGCGATGCGGGCGAGGGCGGCGGCGTCCCGGCCGCTTCCTGGTGCCTGGCAGTCGAGCATCGCGGCGCGACTGGGTTTGGCGGCCCGACCGAAGAGCGCGAGGCCCTCGACGAGGGTCCTCTCGTCGGTGAGAGCTGGCACGACCTCGGGCGCGAGCGACGGGGGCGCGATCCAGGCGTGCCCGTGACCGTCTAGGCGGACCTTCGCTCCCGGACGTAGGGTGGAACCGGTTACGGTCGGCAGGACGGGGTCGGAGGCGTTCACGTGCGCGGAACCGAGCCCTGAGGCCGCGCGAGGTCGAGCGTGGACCGCGTCGTCGCGCGAGGACCAGTGGCTTCCGGTGCAGTTGGCATCCTCCACTTCTACCGGACTTACGCCCTTCGCCGCGTCGCGGCAGCGGGCGTGCGGAAGCGGGAACGCTCCAGGAACGCTCCGTTCGCTAAGCTCTAGGGGACGCGTCAGTGGGCGTCACTGCGCCGCGCTGGAACGCGCCGCCGAGCGGGCTCTAAGGCCCGCGCCGGCTCGAGAGGGGTGCGCGATGAGCGACATCAAGAGCGTAGCGCTGCAGTTCACCGAGGCCTGCGACGCCGGTGAGGGATGGCAGGTCTGTCGCTCCTTCTGTCATCCAGGCGCGACGTTCGCCTTCGATGGAGAGATGCTAAGCGGGATCGACACGGTCGAGGCCTACGCCGAGTGGATGAAGGACAACCGGCAGACCTTCTCCGACTTCGGAGGCGACGTCCGCGCGATCGGCGTTGACGAAGAGCGACGCCGCGTGCTGGTGTTCGGCGCGAACTGGGGCACGCACACCGGCGACGGCGGCCCCGTCCCGCCGACGGGCAAACGCTTCCAGTCAGAGGCCGTGACGGTCATCACCTTCGACGGTGACAAGATCGACCACGTCACGCTCATCGTCAACGAGGCGTCCGTCGCGAGGCAGCTCGGCTGGGGTTAGCCCCGATGCCGTAGCGAGATCACGGCTGCGATCGCGCCGCCACCTCTAGAGCGGCCGCGCAGGCCGTGGCTATGCCTCGATGGGGTGAGTCGCTGTCGGGCGGCGTCGCCCAGCCAGCCTGCTCGACGAAGCGCCTGCGCTCGAACGCGCTGGTGATCTCGGCGAGCTCGTCGAAGAGCTCTGGATCCTCGTCCACGGCACGGTCAACGCAGATCGGGGTCAGGGCGCTGACGAGTGCGGAGTCGACACGCTCGGCACCCAATCGCTCGGACGTCGACTGGATGACCCAGCCGCCCCAGACGAAGCCGATGATGATGACGACGATGGCACCCAGGATGCCACCGATTATGTAAGCCTTGACCATGACGAGCTCCTCCTCCTGTGCCCCAGCGTCGATGATGTGAACTCAGTGTGCGCTCGGTGAGCTGCTCTAGGCGTCCGCCGCGATACACGTGGCCTCCTGGCGCGTCGGCGGTCGGCTCGCTTCGGGAGATGACGTGCTCGCACCGAGTTCACGCAGGCTCTAGACGTGTTGCCTCCAGGGTCGTGTTCGGTGACTTGATCGTCAGGCGCGTGCTCACGTCTCCTTCAAGGGCGAACTCGTAGCGGACGCGCTTGCGCCGCAGCACCACGGTATCGTCCGTCAGCCGGTAGGGCTGGAGTGCCTCGGGCGTGCCTCCGGGGTCGGTCACGTGTAGTTCGCCGCCGATGCTGCTGAAGCGTAACGAGAGGCCCTCGATGGGCGTCTCGTACTCGCCCACTAGCGCCTGCACGACCGCTCCGGGCAGCTCCAGAGGCGAACGTCGGAACGCGACGTCGTCCACCTCGGGTTCGATGGGCACGACCAGCGCGTCGAGCTCACCGTGCTCGTCGGTCTGGAAGCGTACCCGCATCGTCGTGTCGAGGAAGCTCGTCAGGTCCCACGCGAAGACGTCGTAGTGCACGTGACGCAGCGGCGACCAGTCGAGGCTGTCGACCAAGCGGGCCTGCATGACCTCGCCATCGCGCCTGACCTCTATGTCCGGGTAGCCTTCCGCCCGGAAGGTGCCGGCGTAAGCCTCGAGCGCATGGCTCGGTGGTCCGCTCTCGTGCCGTTCGCTAGCCTCTGTCACCTTCCCCTTGGCCATCGCGCGGAAGTCCTCGTCGAACAGGCGATGGAAGCGTGCGTTCCAGTCGCGAGGCTCCAGGTCCAGAGCGCGGTCGAGGGCTTCGTAGAAGAGCACGTCACGCAGCGGCATCATCGCGCCGTTGGTGAGCACGACCACTCCAGTACGCTCCCTTGGTACGAACCCGATCTGGAGGCTGTGGCCCTCGACGTTGCCACCGTGCTGCACGAGCGTGTGACCGCGGTACGGCTCTACGCTCCAGCCGAGCGCGTAGGTGAACAGCGCGTTGCCCAGCACCTCGCTCCAGGGCCCACCGCCGGGTTGCACGGTGACGGGCAAGTGCATCTGGTCGCAGGTGCGGGGATCGACCAGCTGCACCTCGCCCCAGCGCCCGCGGTTGGCGTGTAGGCCCACCCAGCGCAGTTGGTCGTCGAGCGTCGAGAAGAGTGCCCCAGCGGCGCTGGGTGAGAGCTCGGTGTGGGCTCCGAAGGGGAGACGGATCAAACCCTTGGCGCGTCCTTCCTCATCGCGATCGACGCGGTACCCCAGAGCGTTCTCCTGACCCTCGCGGGGCGCTTCGGGAGCGAAGTTCGAGCCGTGCATCCCCAGCGGTGTGAAGATCCGTTCCGCTACGAAATCCTCCCAACGTTGCCCGGCGACGCGCTCGACGACATGAGCGAGCGCGTAGTACATGAGGTTGTTGTAGCTGAAGCGCTCCCGGAAGCTCGCGTTGAAGCGCAGGTGCCGCATCCGCTTCACGAACTCGGCGCGGGGTAGGTCGAGTCGCCACGCCGCGAGGTCGTGCCTCGGCATCCCGCTGCGGTGGCTGAGCATGTCGCGTAGGCTCAGATGCTGGCTCGCATAGGCGTCGTTCAGGACGAGCTCGGGCACGTACTCGCGAACCGGCTCGTCCCACTCGACCTTGCCTTCGTCGACCAGGAGAGCCACGCTCATGGCGGTGAAGGACTTCGTGACCGAGGCCATCGCGAAGCGCGTCTCGGGGGTGAGCGGCAGCTCGTCCTCCACGTCGCGGAGGCCGTGGGCGGCGCGGTATACGACCTCGTCGTCGCGTATCACGCCGACGGCGGCGCCGGGACAGGACCAGGTGGGCAGGGAGCTCTGGATGTAGTCGTCGAAGTCTGACCAGGTTGTCATGCGGTCTCCCATCGGGGACGGTACGTCGGCGTGTTGGGCGCGCGTTTCCAGCGCGTGACGCAGCTCGACGCTCCGCCGAGCCTAACAGCCGTTACCATGTGTGGTGCGGGACACGAGAGGGACCCTCGATGAGACCGGTGCTGCGGCATCGCGTAGCCGAGCTTCGGCGGCTTGGTTCGAGAGGAGGCTCGATGGCACGCCCGCGGTCACGTGTGCGCGTCGGGCTGATGAAGCGCGGAGAGATCGACTTCCTGCTCGAGCTCTGGTCGCGACCCGCGGTGATGCGTTACGCCGACGAGCTCTCCAAGCTGCGGGGTTGGTCCAAGGAGTGGGACCCCGAGGACGCTTGGCAGGCGTACACCGCTCGCCGAGCCGAGCTCGGTCCTCTCTACAGCCAGCTGATCCTCAGGACTAGCGAGGGTGTGCCTCTCGGCGAAGCGTTCGTTGCGCCGCTACCGGACGGCTTCGGTTTCGGTCCGTGGCGCAAGCGCGACGGTGTCATCGCCGTCATGGGCGACGTCAAGCTCGACCCCTCCTGGTGGGGTCAGGGGCTGGGTAGCGAGGCCATGCGGAAGGTGGTGCGTTGGGTGTTCATGCGCACTCCGTGCGAGCTGTTCGTGGTTCCACCCCACCGCCGCAACCCAGCGGCCCAGCGGGTGTACGAGAACGCAGGTTTCGTCCTGTACGAGCCGATGGCGCGCCACGCTGGCCACAGGGTGATGGTCCTGCCGCGCTCGCGTTTCGCTCGCGAAGGCTCCAACCGCTCGGGCACCC